>JBQGCR010000792.1:0-16198 GCA_052038585.1 Kineosporiaceae bacterium | reverse complement strand
CGCCACACGGGGACGACGGCGCGACGCCGCGGCGCCACCGGCTCGACCCGCGCCCACGCCCCGGCGGCGTCGTCGAGCCAGCCCGGCCGCCCGAGCCCCAGCGCGGCGAGCATCCGTCCCAGCGAGGCGAGCGCGGCGTCGACGGACTCGACGTCGGTGACCCAGACCGGCACGCCCGCCGCGCGCAGGGCCTCGACGTCGACCCGCCGGTTCTCCTCCTTCGCGGCGAGCACGACGTCGGGACGCAGCGCGCGGACGGCGGCGAGGTCCGGGTTCTTCGTGCCGCGGACCCGGGCGACGTCGAGGTCGACCGGGTGGGTGCACCACGCGGTCGCCCCGACGAGCACCTCCGGTGCGGTCGCGGCCACCGCCTCGGTGAGCGACGGCACGAGGGAGACGACGCGGCGCACCCGCCCGTCCGGCACGAAGGGGGACCCCAGGTCGTCGACGCTCATCCCCCCATCCTCTCCAGCCCGCGCCCCGGACGGTCGATGCACCGGGTGTGGACGTCGACGTCGTCGCCCGGCTCCGCCGGGTCCTGGCCCCCACGGGCTGGGCCCAGCAGGCCGCCGCCCTCGCCGACCGGCTCGCCGACGAGACCGTGGTGGCCCGCGGGCTCGTCGTCGTGGCCGCCGGCGGGCACGACGTCGCGCCCCTGGTCCCCCACCTCGGCGAGGTCGCGTCCCGGCGCGAGGACGACCGGCTGCACCCCCGGCGGGCGACGCCCGGCGACCTGACGCCGGTCGCCGGCGCGAGGGCCGGCGAGTCGGTCCTCGTCGTCGCGACGGGCCCGGTCGACGGGCCGCTCGCGCGGGCGCTCGCGACCGCCGCGGCGGCCGACGCGTGCGTGACGAGCATCGACGTCGGCGGCTGCGGCGTCCTCGACGACGTCGCGCACACGCGGCTCACCGTCCGGCGCCCCGGGGCCGCGACGTGGCTGCCCGACCGGCTCCCGGGACGCGCCGCCGAGCCCGACCCGCCGCGGCAGCAGCACGCGCGGGGCCTGCCGGTCGACGCCTTCCCGCTCGACCTCGCCGAGCACCTGCTCGCCTGCCTGCTCCTGCACCGGGGCGACTCCCCCGGCGTCGTCCGGCGCCTCCTCGCCACCTTCCGCGCCTGACCAGCCAGGGACCGGCACCGCCGCACACCGGGCGAAAAGGACGCGACGGCGTCGGGCGCGCGGCCCTAGCGTCGTCGTCGATGGACACGACACCCAGCACGGACGACCCGGCGGACGGCGCCTTCGGCGAGAGCGTCGCCGCCCGCTACGACGACCCGGCGTCCCCGGCCAACGGGCCCGCGACGACCGGCCCGGTGGCCGACCTCCTCGCCGGGCTCGCGGGCGACGGCGCGGCGCTCGAGCTGGCCGTCGGCACGGGACGCATCGCGCTGCCGCTGGCCGCGCGCGGCGTCGAGGTCCACGGCATCGAGCTCTCCCGCGCCATGCTGCGCCGGCTGCGGGACCGCCCGGGCGGCGCCGCGGTCCCGGTGACCGTCGGCGACATGGCGACGACCCGGCTGGAGCGGCGGTTCTCCCTCGTCTACCTCGTCTTCAACACGATCATGAACCTCACGACGCAGGACGCCCAGGTCGAGTGCTTCGCCAACGCGGCGCGGCACCTCGAGCCGGGCGGCGCGTTCGTCGTCGAGTGCATGGTCCCCGACCTGCGGCGGCTGCCGCCGGGTCAGCGCGTCGTCCCCTTCCGGGCCGACGCCACCGGCTACGGCCTGGACACCTACCGGACGGCGACGCAGGGACTCACGTCGCACCACCTCGACCTCGTCGGGCCCGGGCACGCGCGGCACGCGACAGCCGACTTCCGCTACGTCTGGCCCGCCGAGCTCGACCTCATGGCCCGGCTCGCCGGGCTGCACCTCGCCGAGCGCTGGTCGGGCTGGGACCGGGCGCCGTTCACCGACGACAGCACGAGCCACGTGTCGGTCTGGAGGTCCTGAGCCCCCGTGACGGGGACGTCAGTCGTCGTCGCCCTCGCGCCACTTCCGGTCCTCCGCGTCCCACTGCTCGGTGCGCTCGTGCGCCGTCGACAGCGCGTTCTGCGCGGCCTCGCGGGTCGGGTACGGGCCGAGAAGGTCCTTGGACTGGCTCTTGTCGGCGACGGTCTCGACGGTGTTGGTCCGCACGTTGAACCAGAACTGCTGCTCCATGGTCGGGCAGGCTAGGCCCCCGGCCGGGACGCCGCGACGGCAGAGGCACCCGGCCCGTCGCGACCTAGACTGGGGCGATGTCCACGACCACCGCGGGGCGCCGCCCCGGCGACGCCCTGACCCCCGGCACCGTCTCGCCCCAGCGCCGCGTCCCCGCGGGCATCCGCCGGCCGGACTACGTCGGGCGCAGCGCGGCGCCGCGGCACACCGGGTCCGAGGTCAAGGACGCGACGACGATCGCCGCGATGCGCGAGGCCGGCCGGCTCGCCGCACGGGCCATGGCCGAGGTCGCCGCGCACATCGCCCCAGGCGTCACGACCGACGAGCTGGACCGGATCGGGCACGAGTACCTCTGCGACCACGGCGCCTACCCCTCGACCCTGCTCTACCCCGGCTCGGGGCGGGTCGACCCGTTCCCGAAGTCGTTGTGCACGAGCGTGAACGAGGTCGTCTGCCACGGCATCCCGGACTCGACCGTGCTCGTCGACGGCGACATCGTCAACATCGACATCACGGCCTTCCTCGTCGTCGACGGCCTCGGCGTCCACGGCGACACGGACGCGACGTACCTCGTCGGCGACGTCGACGAGGAGTCCCGGCTCCTCGTCGAGCGCACGCAGGCCGCGATGATGCGGGGCATCAAGGCCGTCATGCCCGGCCGGCAGATCAACGTCGTCGGCCGGGTCATCGAGGCCTACGCCAAGCGGTTCGGCTACGGCGTGGTCCGCGACTTCACCGGGCACGGCATCGGGACGAGCTTCCACTCCGGGCTCGTCGTCCCGCACTACGACGCGGCCCCGCACTACGACACCGTCATCGAGCCGGGCATGACGTTCACGATCGAGCCGATGCTCACCCTCGGCACCCACGAGTGCGACGCCTGGGACGACGGCTGGACCATCGTCACGAAGGACCGCCGGCGCACGGCGCAGTTCGAGCACACGATCCTCGTCACCGACACCGGCGCGGAGATCCTCACGCTGCCCTGACCGGCGGCCGCGGACGCGCCTGGCGGGTGACCACCCGGATGCCCGTTAGGCTCCCCGACGTGAGCAAGGTGTCGATCGTCGGGGCGGGCGCCGTGGGCGCCGCCATCGCGTACGCGGCGCAGATCCGAGGCGTGTGCACCCGGCTCGCGCTCTTCGACGTCGACGCCCGCAAGGTCAACGCCGAGGTGCTCGACCTCAACCACGGCATGCAGTTCACGCCGATGGCCCAGATCACCGGCGGCACCGACCTCGAGGTCTGCGCGGGCAGCGACGTCGTCGTCGTCACCGCCGGCGCCAAGCAGAAGCCCGGCCAGACCCGGCTCGACCTCGCGGCGACGAACGTCGCCATGGCCCGCGACCTCGTCCCGCGGCTCGTCGAGCTCGCGCCGGACGCCGTCCTGCTCATGGTGACCAACCCCGTCGACGTCGTCACGCTCGCCGCGCTGCGCGCGAGCGGCCTTGCGCCGCAACGGGTCATCGGCTCCGGCACGGTCCTCGACTCCTCCCGGCTGCGCTACCTCGTCGCCCAGGAGACGGGCGTCGCCGTGCAGAACGTCCACGCCTACATCGCCGGCGAGCACGGGGACTCCGAGGTGCCGCTGTGGTCGACCGCGGCCATCGGCGGCATCCCCCTGACCCACTGGCAGGCCGGCACGCCGCAGGCCCTCGACGCCGAGCGGCGGACGGCGATCCACCGCCGCGTCGTCTCCGCCGCCTACGAGATCATCGAGGGCAAGGGGGCGACGAGCCTGGCGATCGGGCTGGCCGTCTCCCGCATCCTCCAGGCGATCCTGTCCGACGAACGACGGGTCCTGCCCGTGAGCTCGCTGCTGGACGACGTCCACGGGCTGTCCGACGTGTGCCTGTCCATGCCGTCCGTCGTCGGACGCGGCGGGGTGCTGTCCGTGCTGCCGACCCACGTCGACG
Organism: Kineosporiaceae bacterium; assembly: GCA_052038585.1. GTDB lineage: Bacteria > Actinomycetota > Actinomycetes > Actinomycetales > Kineosporiaceae > JBQGCR01. The sequence goes on along the minus strand of JBQGCR010000792.1, from coordinate 12,116 downwards.
ACGACGAGCTGGCCGGGCTGCGGGCCTCCGCGGACGCCGTCCGCGGCGCGGCCGCCTCCCTCGGCCTGTCCTGACCCGAACGCCACCCGCACCACGAGAGGACCTCGACCCATGGCACGACGCACCGTCCGCAGCGGCCGCGGCTTCGGCATCGACATCGGCGGCTCCGGCATCAAGGGCGCACCGGTCGACCTGGGGGCCGGCGAGTTCTCCGCCGAGCGGCTGAGGATCCCCACGCCCGCCGAGTCGACGCCGGCGAACGTCGCCGAGGTCGTCGCCGAGATCGTCACGTCCTTCGGCCGGGCCGCCGGCACCCGGCCCGTCGGGGTGACGTTCCCCGCGGTCATCCAGCACGGGGTCGCCGCGACCGCGGCGAACGTCGACAAGTCGTGGGTCGGCACCGACGTCGACGCGCTGCTCACCGAGCGCCTCGGGCGCAGCGTCCACGTCGTCAACGACGCCGACGCCGCCGGTCTCGCGGAGGTCCGCTACGGCGCGGCGAAGGACGCCCGCGGCGTCGTCCTCGTCGCCACCCTCGGCACGGGCATCGGCTCGGCCCTCTTCGTCGACGGCGTCCTCGTGCCGAACACCGAGCTCGGCCACCTCGAGCTCGACGGGCACGACGCGGAGACCCGAGCGGCCGACAGCGCCCGGGAGCGCGAGGACCTGTCCTGGGAGAAGTGGGCCAAGCGGGTGCAGCGCTACTTCTCCCACGTGGAGAACCTCTTCTGGCCGGACCTCATCGTCGTCGGCGGCGGGGTGAGCAAGAAGCACGAGAAGTGGCTGCCGCTGCTCGACCTGCGCACCCCGATCGTCCCGGCGGGCCTGCGCAACGACGCCGGGATCATCGGCGCGGCACTGCTCGCGGCGGAGCTGGGTTCGGGCCCGTCCTGACCGTCGCGGGGCCGGCGACCTAGCGGTCGAAGTAGCGGTCGATGTCGTCGCTCGCCTCGAGCGCGGCGCTGCTCGCCGCGACGGCCTGCAGGTGGTCGAGCGTCGCCTCGCGCCCCATCGAGGACGTGCCGAGGGTGCCGGCGATCGAGGCGAGCGCGGTGATGAAGGCCAGCCGGTCCGTGGCGTCCTCGCCGGCGTCGGTGAGCACGTAGTGCATCGCCTCGTGGTCGCCGAGCATCTGGTGCCGGATGAACGCCGCCGCCCGCTGGTTCGCCCGTGCGGCCATCCTGCGGTCCGTCGTCGACATGGCTCTCCCTCCGGCGCACCCCCGGCGGGGCCCGCGGGTCCAGCACACCAGCGCCGCGCGCCCCCGGCCAGCCGAACCCGGCCCCGGGCACCCGCCCGGCGCAGCGGCACGGAGCAACGCCGTGGCGCAGCGTCGCCGTCGGTGACGCTGCGCCGACCGACGGGACGGGTGAGCCGTCAGGCCGTCATGCCGAGGGCCGGCACGAGCCGGCCCTCCGAGGCCGAGCACGACGCGGGGCGCAGGTCGACGCCCTGCCAGCCGCACGGGCAGGCGACGCTCAGGGCGTGGGCGTGCCCGTCGCTGAACGAGACGCAGGCCTCGCCGACGACGTCGGCGGCACCGCCGCACGTCGGGCAGGTCGCAGGACGAGAGCGCATGGTCGGACCCCTTCGGAACAGTGGGCGGGATCGACGTCGTCGTCGTGCAGCGGCGTGCGACGCACTCCGTTGAGCGATGTCTATCGGGCGGCGCCGACACCGGACAACCCGGGCGCGGCGGGACCCGCGCCACATGCCGGGGCCGGTCAGCCGTGCGACGCCCGGCAGGCCGCGCCGCAGACGTGCGGTGTCGCGCTGCGCCGCAGCTCGACGCCGTCGGCCGACCCGGCTCGTGCGGCGACGGGCGCCGCGCGCCGCGGCGCCGGGACGGACGCCGGGACGGACGGCGGACCGGACGTCACGACGGACGTCGGGACGGCGAGGTGCGCCGGGGCCGGCCGCCCGGTGAGCTGCTCGATGAGCGAGAGCGCGGCGGCCTCCTCGGCGTCGGTGCCGCGCGGGGCGTCGCCGCAGTCCGGGGACGCCGCGAAGTCCTGCGGCACGGACCGCCGGATCTGCTGGAGCAGCGCGAGCGGGTCGCGCACCCGTGCGGCGGCGGGGCCGCGGACGAAGCGCAGCTTCTCCTGCGGGTCCCCGAAGTGCCAGTGGACGGCGGTGAAGGCCTCCGGCTGCAGGCCCGGCAGGAGGAGGACCCCGGCGAGGCAGGCCGCGTACTCGTGGAGCACGCCGGACATCCGCGACCCCTGCGCGGTCGCCCAGTCGACGAGCAGGCGCAGCTCGTCGCGCGCCCCGTCGACGAGGTCCTGCTGCTGGGCCGGCTCGTGCACCGTCGCGATCGAGTGCGCCCACACCCGCAGCAGCGGCAGGCGCATGAGCTCGAGCTTCATCGCCGGCCCGAGGACGACGCTGTGCCGGCCGGCGAGGACGGCCTGCACGGCCGCGAGCTCCTCGACGACCGGCTCAAGGTCCACCCCGGGGCACTCGGCGGCGAGGAGCTCGCGCTGCATCCGCCCTCCGGTGACGTAGCCGGTGCGGGCGTAGTGCCGGGCCAGGGCCTCGACGACGACGGACGGAGCGCTCACACGCCCCCGTTCGGCACGCGCCGAGATCGACTGCACCGTGCGCGCCTCATCGGGCCGTCGAGCACCCGGACGGCCCAGACCGGGCACGACGGACACTGCACGGGGCGGGGCGGACGAGCCGGACTGTAAGCCGGATCCTGTCCCCGCGGCTCACGCCGCGGGGGGCGGCCATCCATCTCGGGACGCCGTCGCCGACGCCCTCCAGCGGTCTACCCGGCAGCTCGGGCGGGCCGCCCTCGAACGCTGCCTGTTCGACCTTGCTCCGGGTGGGGTTTACCGAGCCGCACCGGTCACCCGGTGCGCTGGTGGTCTCTTACACCACCGTTTCACCCTCACCGCCGGGCCGGAGCCCGGTGGCGGTCTGTTCTCTGTGGCACTGTCCCGCGGGTCACCCCGGGTGGGTGTTACCCACCACCCTGCCCTGTGGAGTCCGGACTTTCCTCGGCGGTCCCCGGCGAGCCGGTGACCGACGCGGCCGCCCGTCCGGCTCGTCCGCGACGACAGCCTACCCGCCCGGCGCCGGCGACTCGGCCGCCGCGACCGGGACGAGGCGCACCTCGTCGCGCGCGAGCGCGTCCGGGTCGGCCCGCACCCGCACCCGCGCGCTGAGGCGCACGGGTCCGGCGCAGCGCGCGAGGACGGGCGGGTCGGCGACCTGGACCCGCCCGCCGCCGTCACCGCCGTCCTTGCCGACGTCGACGACGACGGCGTCGAAGACCTCCCCCGGCCGCGCCGAGACGACGGCGTGCTCGACCGCGTCGAGGCAGCGCCGCTCGAGCTCGCCGGCGAGGGCGTCGCTCGCCCGCATCGCGTCGGGCAGGGCGGGCAGCCCGTCGCGGACCCAGCCCCGCACCGGCTCGCCCCAGGTCAGCGCGAGGCAGCACGCGAGCGCGTGGCGGTCGACGAGACGGCGCAGCGGCGCGGTGACGTGGGCGTACGGCGCGGCGACCGCGGCGTGCTCCGGCGCGTCCGGCGGGGCGCCGTCGAACGGCGTGTACCCGGCGCCGCGGAAGAGCGAGGCGGCCTCGTGCAGCAGGGCGAGGTGCTCCGGCCGCGCCGGGTCGAGCCGGTCGAGGAACGCCCCGTAGGTCTCGTCCGCCGGCCACGCGGTGCCGAGCGCCTGCGCCTGACGGCGGAAGGCTGCGACGGCCCCGGCGTCCGGGGCGGGCATCGTCCGCAGGATCCCGACGCCCCCGTCGAGCATGATCCGGGCGGCGGCCATGCCGGTCATGAGGGAGACCTGGGCGTTCCAGTCCTCGGCGGGCAGGCCGGGTCGCAGCCGGATCGTCCACGTGTCGCCGTCCGCCTCGACCTCCTGGTCCGGCAGCGGCAGCGCCGCCCCGCCGCGGGCCCGCTCGAGCGCCGCGCGCCGGGTGCCGACCTCGCGCTGGAGGACGGCGACGTCGCCCGCGGGGTCGCCGGGCAGGTCCGGCCCGGGCAGCGCGTCGGCCCGGGCCTGGACCCCGGCGTAGTCGAGCCGGGCCCGGCTGCGCACGAGGGCCCGGACGAGGACGACGTCGGCGACCTCGCCCGCGCCGTCGAGCCTGAAGCGCCAGACGAGCGCCGGCCGGTCACGGTCCGGCAGGAGGCTCGCCGCGTCCTCGGAGAGCACCGGCGGGTGCAGCGGGGTGCGCCGGTCCGGGGCGTAGAGGGTCTGGCCGCGGCGCAGCGCCTCGCGGGCGACCGGACCGTCCGGGTCGACGACGAACGGGACGTCGGCGATCGCGTAGTCGAGGCGGTGCCCGTCGCCGTCGCGCACGAGGCGCACGGCCTGGTCGAGGTCGGTCGAGCCGGGCGGGTCGATCGTCACGAACGGCACGTCCCGCAGGTCGGCGTGCGCGTCGGGGACGCGGGCCGCCGCCTCCTGCGCGGCGCGCAGGACGTCGTCCGGGAAGTCCTCCGGGACGCCGAGGTCGGCCCGGGCCTGCTCGAACCGGCGGCGCAGCGCCGCGCCGTCCGCCGTCCGCAGGCGCAGGCGTCCTCGTCCCATGGGCCGCAACGCTATCCGGGGGCCGCCGGCCCCGCAGTCCGGGCGCGGGCGCGTTGCGTAGGGTGGTCGACCGTGCTCGTCCTCCTGCCCCCGAGCGAGGGGAAGGCCGCGCCCGCCCGGCGCGGGCGCCCCGTCGACGTCGCCGGCCTCTCGTGGGACGACGCCCTCGGCGCGACGCGCCGGCGCGTCCTCGACGCCCTCGTCGCGGCGAGCGTCGCCCCGGACGCCCTCGGACGGCTCGGGGTCGGGCCGTCGCTGGCCGACGAGGTCCGGCGCAACACCCGCCTCGGCGCGACGCCCGCGCGGCCCGCGCTCGAGGTCTACACCGGCGTCCTCTACGACGCGCTCGGCTGGGCGGGGCTCGACCCCGCCGCCCGGCGGCGGGGCGCGGCCCGGCTCGTCGTCGTCTCGGCCCTGTGGGGCGCGCTGCGGCCCGGGGACCGCGTGCCGCCGTACCGGCTGAGCATGGACACCGACCTGCCCGGCGTCGGCGGCGTCACCGCGGCGTGGCGCGCGGTGCTGCCGCAGGTGCTCGCCGAGGCGGCCGGCCGCCGGGGCGCCGTCGTCGACTGCCGCTCGTCCACCTACGTCGCCGCGGCGCCGCTCACCGGTCCGCTCGCCGCCCGCTCGGTCGCCGTCCGCGTCGTGCGCGAGCACGAGGGCCGGCGCTCGGTCGTCTCGCACATGGCCAAGCACACCCGCGGCCTCGTCGCCCGGGCGCTCGTCGAGGAGCCGTCGGCCCCGGCGACCCCCGCCGACGTCGCCGACCTCCTCGCGACCCGCTGGCCCGTCGAGCTCACCCCACCGCCGCGCCCCGCCGCCCCGTGGACCCTGACCGTCCTCCTCGCGGAGAGCGGCGGCGCGACGCACTAGCGTTGCCGTCCATGGATCCCGAGGAGTTCCGGGCCGCCGCGCACGTGCTCGTCGACTGGATCGCCGACCACCGGGCCGCGGCGGAGACCCGGCGCGTCGCACCGCTCGTCGCGCCCGGCGAGGTGGCCGACGCGCTGCCCACCGCCGCGCCGGAGCACCCCGAGCCGTTCGCCGCCGTCGTCGCCGACCTCGACCGCGTCGTCGTCCCCGGCCTGCTCGACGTCCAGCACCCCATGCACTTCGGCTGGTTCCCGTCCAACGTCGCCCTCGCGTCCGTCCTCGGCGACCTCGCCTCCGGCGGGCTCGGCGCGCTCGGCATCACGTGGCAGTCCGCCCCGGCGCTCACCGAGGTCGAGGAGGTCGTCTGCCGGTGGCTCGCCGACCTCACCGGCGTGCCGCCGACGTGGGTCGGCAGCATCCAGGACACCGCCTCGACGTCCTGCCTCGTCGCCCTCCTCGCCGCCCGCGAGCGCGCGACGGGCTACGGCCTCGCGGCCGGCGGGCTCCAGGCCGAGCCCGCGCCGCTCGTCGTCTACGCCTCGCCGCACGCGCACTCCTCGGTGGAGAAGGCCGCCCTGCTCGCCGGCTTCGGCCGGGACAACCTGCGCCTGGTCGACGTCGACCCCGTGACCTACGCGATGCGCCCCGACGCGCTGCGCGCGGCGATGCAGGCGGACGCCGACGCCGGCCGCCGCCCCACGGCCGTCGTCGTCAGCGTCGGGACGACGGCGACGACGGCGGTGGACCCGCTGCGCGAGCTCGCCTCCCTCGCCGCCGAGTTCGGGGCCTGGGCGCACGTCGACGCCGCGATGGCCGGCTCCGCGCTCCTGCTCCCCGAGCAGCGCCGGCTCGTCGACGGGATCGAGCTCGCGGACTCGCTGTCGTGGAACCCGCACAAGTGGATGGGGACGGCGCTGGACTGCTCCCTGTTCTACGTCGCCGACCCCGAGCACCTCGTGCGGGTCATGTCGACGAACCCGTCGTACCTGCGCTCGGCGCACGACGGCGAGGTGACCCAGCTCAAGGACCTGGGCATCCCGCTCGGGCGCCGCTTCCGCGCCCTCAAGCTGTGGTTCCACCTGCGCCTGGACGGCGTCGCGGCGATCCGCGCGCGGCTGCGCGAGGACCTCGAGAACGCCCGCTGGCTCGCCGACCAGGTCGCCGCCGCGCCGGGCTGGCGGGTCCTCGCGCCGGTCCCGCTGCAGACCGTGTGCGTGCGCCACGGGCCGCCGGGCCTGTCCGACGAGGACCTCGACGAGCACACCCTCGCGTGGGCCGCGGCGGTCAACGACTCCGGGGACGCGTTCGTCACGCCGGCCCGGCTCGACGACCGGTGGATGGTGCGCGTCTCGGTCGGCGTGGAGACGACGCAGCGCCGGCACGTCGAACGGCTGTGGGCGCTCCTGCGGGACGCCGCCGAGCGGTCGGCAGCCGGCCGGTGAGGCTCGTCGTCCTCACCGGCGCCGGGATCAGCGCACCGTCGGGCGTGCCGACCTACCGGGGCCTGGGCAGCCTCCCCGACGAGGACCGCCCCAACGAGCGCTCGGACGTCCACGGCCGGCCGGAGGCGCTGTGGCGCTACTACGGCCTCGCCCGGCAGGTCATGGCGTCGGTCGAGCCGAACCCCGCGCACCGGGCGCTCGTCGACGCCGCCGCGCGGGCCGACGTCACCGTCGTCACCCAGAACGTCGACGACCTCCACGAGCGCGCGGGGTCGGCGCCCGTGCACCACCTCCACGGCTCGCTGTTCCGCACCCGCTGCGACGACCTCGCGTGCCCCTTCGTCCCGTACGCGGACGCCGGCGCGCCGCCTGGCGTCCCCCGCTGCCCGGTGTGCGGGGACGTGCTGCGCCCGGACGTCGTCCTCTTCGGCGAGTGGGTCCCCCGGCCCGTCCAGCGGGCCGTCGACACCGCGGTCGCCGAGGCCGACCTGCTCCTCGCGGTCGGGACGACGCTGGCGGTGACGACGGCGTCCGCCGTCGTCCGGTGGGCCCGGGACTGCGGGGTGCCGCGGGTGCTGCTCACCCGCGACCCGGACGACGACGCGCGCCGGCTCGTCGACGAGGTCGTCGACGACGACGTCGTCACCGCCCTGCCGCCGCTGCTCGACCGGCTGCTCGGGGCGCGCTGACCTCGAACCCCTTGACAGGCAGCGTGATCCACGCGTAGCCATGCCCCGTGGATCTCCTCCCCGGCGTGCGCGCGCACTCGACGACGACCTCCCGCCTGACGATGCACTGGCTCGAGTCCGGACCGTCCGACGGCGTCCCCGTCGTCCTCGTCCACGGCAACCTCTCGACGAGCCGGTTCTGGGAGCACGTCCTGCCGGACGCGCCGGAGCGCTACCGCTTCGTCGTGCCGGACATGCGCGGCTTCGGGCGCAGCGCCAAGCTCGCCCTCGACGCGACGCGCGGCCTGCGGGACTGGTCGGACGACGTCGCCTCGCTGCTCGACGCCATCGGCGTCACCGGTCCCGTCCACGTCGCCGGGTGGTCGACCGGCGGGGCGGCGATCGCCCACCTCGCCCTGGACCACGGGCGGGCCGCGTCGCTGACCTTCGTCGACCCGGTCTCCCCGTACGGGTTCGGCGGCGTCCACCGCGACGGCACCCTGTGCTTCGAGGACAACGCCGGGGCCGGCGGCGGGGGCGCCAACCCCGAGTTCGTCGAGCGGCTGCGGTCCGGCGACCGGTCGGCCGACTCACCCTTCAGCCCGCGCAGCGTCATGCGGGCGTCGTACTGGAACCCCGAGCACACCGAGCCGCGCGAGGACCTGCTCGTCGAGGAGGTGCTCCTGTCCCTCGTCGGCGACGGCGGCTACCCCGGCGACTCGACCGCGTCGCCGAACTGGCCCGGCTTCGCGCCCGGCACGACGGGCGTCCTCAACGCGCTCGCCCCGAAGTACTGCGACTGGTCCGGGATCGTCGGCCTCGACCCCAAGCCGCCGGTGCTGTGGACGCACGGCGCGAAGGACGTCGTCGTCGCCGACGGGTCAGCCTGGGAGATGGGCACGCTGGGCGCCGCCGGCTACGTCCCCGGCTGGCCCGGCGCGGACGCCTACCCCGCCCAGCCGATGGTCGGCCAGATCCGGGACGTGCTCACCGCCTACGGCGACACGGGCGGCGACGTCACCATGGAGATGTTCCCCGAGAGCGGCCACGGCCCGGTCCTCGACGCGAAGGACCGCTGGTGCGAGGTGTTCTTCGGCGTCCTCGACGCCCACTCCTGACGGCCGGCTCAGAACAGCGGCAGCTGGTCCTGGGGGACGACGACCCGCCGCCCGCCCGGGCGGGTCCGTGCGGGCGGGGCCGGCACGGCGGTGCTCCCCGTGCGCTGGCGTGCCAGCTCGCCGAGCGTGGGCACCGGCCCGAGCGCCCAGGGCGGCGGCGTGCCGACGGGGACGGGCTTGGGGGCCTTGTCGAACCCGTTGGGCTCCCACGGCGGCGGCGCCTCGCCGACGAGCGCCCACAGGGCCGGCCCGAGCCGGATCTCCTTGTGCCGCAGCGCCCCGACGAGCCGGGCCCGGTCGAGCGGGAGCCGCATCGCGTCGAGGTCCTGCAGCGGCAGGTCGCGGCGCAGGCGCATGAGGGCGAGGTTGCGCTCGACCCCCTCGCGGACGTCCGGCGCGGCGAGCCGCGCCGCGCACGCCGCCCCGACGATCCCTCTCACCGCGGCCGGGCCGCTCTCGTCGACGGCGTCGAGCCCCGCCGTCGCCGACCCGAAGGCGGCGAGCAGCCGCGCCGCGGTCTTCGCCCCGACGCCCGGCACGCCGGGCAGGTTGTCCGAGGGGTCCCCGCGCAGCGCCGCGAGGTCGCGGTAGAGCCCGGGCGCCACGCCGAACGCCGAGCGCACCCGGGCCGGCGAGTAGAGCGTGGCGCCGTCGACACCGCCGTCGCCGACCCGCAGCACCGACGTCGTGGCGTCCACCTCGGCGAGCACGTCGCGGTCGCTCGTCACGAGGACGCTGCGCCACCCGGCGCGACGGGCGAGCTCGGCGGCCGAGGCGAGGACGTCGTCCCCCTCGTGCCCCGGCGCGCAGGCGAAGGGCACGCCGCCCGCGGCCAGGAGCGCCGGGACGGCGTCGAGCTGCTCGGCGAGGTCGGGCTCGCGCTCCGGGCGGTGCGCCTTGTAGGCCGGCCACGCGGCGCGCCGCCACGGGTCCTCGCGGGAGTCCAGGGCGACGAGCACCGCGGCCGGGCGCAGCCGCGCCGCGGCGCCGGCCACCGACGTCACGAGCCCGCGCAGCGCCCACGTCGGGCGGCCGTCGGCGTCGTGGTCGCGCGGGTCGCCGGCCATCCCGTGGTAGGCGCGGTGGACGAGGCCGTCGCCGTCGAGGACGAGCAGCAGCGGCGTCCCGCCGTCGTCCGCCGTCGCGCTCACCGCACCATCCTGCCCCACGACGCCGCCCGGCGACGCGCCGGCGCGGCGCGTCAGCCGAGGGCGCGGTCGAGGTCCTCGAGGAGGTCGTCGAGGTCCTCGAGCCCGACGGAGACCCGCACCACGCCGTCGGTGATCCCCGCGGCGGCACGGGCCTCGGGCGCGAGCCGGCGGTGCGTCGTCGTCGCCGGGTGCGTCACGAGGGACTTGGCGTCCCCGAGGTTGTTCGAGATGTCGACGACGGTCAGCGCGTCGAGCAGCGCGAACGCCGCCGCCTTGCCGCCGTCCACCTCGAAGGTCACGACCGAGCCGCCGGCGCTCATCTGGGCCTTCGCGAGGTCGGCCTGCGGGTGGCTCGGCAGGAACGGGTAGCGCACCGAGCGGACCCGGGGGTGGGCCTCGAGGTGCTCGGCGACCGCGAGCGCGGCCCGGCACTGGGCGTCGACCCGCAGCCGCATCGTCTCCAGCCCCTTGAGCAGCACCCAGGCGTTGAACGGCGACATCGACGGGCCGGTGTGCCGCATGAGCGTCTGCACGCCCTCGGCGACGTAGTCCTTCGGGCCGAGGATCGCCCCGCCGAGCACGCGGCCCTGGCCGTCGATGTGCTTGGTCGCCGAGTAGACGACGATGTCGGCCCCGAGCTCGATCGGCCTCTGCAGCAACGGCGTCGCGAAGACGTTGTCGACGACGACCTTCGCGCCCGCGGCGTGGGCGAGCTCGCAGACCGCGCGGACGTCGACGAGGTCCTGCATCGGGTTGCTCGGCGACTCGAAGAAGACCGCCTGCGCCGGGGTGGCGAGCGCGGCCTCCCACTGGTCGAGGACGTGCCCGTCGACGAAGTCGCAGCGGATCCCGAAGCGGGGCAGGATCTCGTCGAGGATGACGAAGCACGAGCCGAACAGCGCCCGGGACGCGACGACCCGGTCCCCCGCCCGGAGGAAGGCGATGAGGGAGTTGAAGACGGCGGCCATCCCCGTCGCCGTGGCGAAGCAGGCCTGCGCGCCCTCGAGCAGGCGCAGCCGCTCCTCGAAGACCGACACCGTCGGGTTGCCGTACCGGGAGTAGATGTAGTGCTCCTCCTCGCCGGCGAACGCCGCCTCGGCGCTCGCCGCGGAGGGGTAGACGTAGCCCTGCGTGAGGAAGAGCGCCTCGCTCGTCTCGTCGAAGTCGCTGCGGCGCAGGCCGCCCCGGACGGCGAGGGTGTCGGGGCGCCAGGGGCCCGGCGGCTGCCGGTCCGCCGTCACGACTGCTTCCAGGGCAGCCCGGCGGCCTTCCAGCCGTCGGTCGTGCCGCGGTGACCGTCGGCGTCCGGCGGGCCCTCGAACCCGCCGCTGACGTTCCAGGCCCGCGTGAAGCCGGCCCGCGTCGCGAGCTCCGCGGCGGCCACGGAGCGCACGCCGGAGCGGCACAGGAAGAGCACGGGGGTGCCCGCGTGGACGCCGTGCGCGGCGAGCTCGTCGAGGAACGCCGGGTTGAGCGTGCCGGCCGGGTAGGTGAGCCACTCGACGAGGACGGCCTCCTTGCCCACCGGGGCGAGGTCCGGCGTGCCGACGTAGGCCCACTCGGCCTTCGTCCGGACGTCGACGAGGACGACGGCGGGGTCGTCGGCGAGCAGGTCGTAGGCCTGCCGCGCCGTGAGGTCTCCGGCGTACGCCATGTCAGGGCCCTCCTCGGTGCGTCGGGGTACCGCCCGCCCAGGATCCCACCCGGGCCCGCGCCGCCCGACGCCGGTCCGGTCAGCGAGACGGCTGTCTCAGGCCGTGAGCGCGATCCACAGCTCGGCGCGCACCTGCGGGTCGTCGAGGTCGCGGTCGAGCAGGGCCGCGGCGCGGCGCAGCCGCTCGCGGACCGTGTGCCGGTGCACGGCCATGGCCTCGGCGGCGGCGACCGTCTGGCCGTGCAGCGAGAGCCACACCCGCAGCGTGTCCAGGAGCGCGTCCCCGCCCGGCGCGCCGCGCAGCGGGGCGAGCGTCGTCTCCGCGAACGCCGGCAGCCGGTCGGCGAGGAGGTCGTGGACCGCGGTCGGCGCGGCGCCGGCCCGCACGAGGGTGCCGTGGCTGCGCCGGGCCAGCGCCGACGCCGCCGCCACGGCGTCGGCGAGACGGGCCGGCGGCACGGCGTCGGCGACGCCTCCGGAGAGCCCGGCGAGCGCGTCGAGGGCCGGCCCGGCGGGCTCGGCGACGACGACGACGGCGTCCTCCCCCGACGGCACGACGACCGGGTCGGACGGGTCGCCCGCGACGGGGACCGAGGCCGCGCCGAGCCGGCGCACGACGTCGTCGGCGGCGGCGTGGACGACGGCGACGCGCAGCCGGG
>JBQGCR010000791.1:0-6728 GCA_052038585.1 Kineosporiaceae bacterium | reverse complement strand
CCGCCACGGAGCTGGTCGTGCAGGGGCGAGCGCGACGTGAGCGTCGCCCACAGCCGGCCGACGAAGCGGTTGACGTCCTCCTGCCGGCCGTCGCGGTGCCGCGCCTCCATGTGCGAGAGGCCGCCGTCGTCGTCGAAGACGACCGCCATCGCCCAGTCGGCCAGGGCGGGGACGCTCAGGCGCATGAGCCGCACAAGGGTCTCGTCGACGGCGAGGGTCGCGGCGAACTCGCCCGACGCCTCGGCGAGCAGCGCGAGCTGGGCCTGCGCGCGCAGCGCCGCCCCCTTGGCCGCCCGCTCCGCCGCGAGCGCCCGGTCGCGCTCGGCGTCCGCGACGACGCGCGCGGTGACGTCGGACTGGATGCCGACGAAGTGCGTGAGGACGCCGTCCTCGTCGTGCACCGGGTTGATCGCGACGAGGTTCCAGAACGCCGTGCCGTCCTTGCGGTAGTTGAGCAGCGTCGTCGTGATGCCCTTGCCGGCCTCGAGCGCCGCGCGGATGTCCTGCCGGGTCTGCTGGTCGGTGTCCGGCCCCTGGAGGAAACGGCAGTTGCGGCCGACGACCTCCTCGACGGCGTACCCGGTCACCTCGGTGAACGCCGGGTTGACCCACAGGAGCGGCTGGTCGGGCTCGCGCGCGTCGGCGATCGTGAAGGTGACTCCCGTCGCGACGAGCGCGCGCTCGCGCATGCGCGCCTCGGCCTGGACGGCCTGGGCGACGGTCTCGGCGTCGTCGCGTGCCTGGTCGGCGTGCCGCAGCGGGAGGAAGACGACGAGGCCGAAGCCGTCGAGCCGCTCGCCGGACAGCGGCACCCCCACGACCCACAGCGGCGTGCGCTCCTGGCCGAGCTCGGACGTGCGCGCCGCGGTGACCATCTGGCCCGCGACGGGCTGGCCGGCGGCGACGAGCGACAGCGGGTGCACGGTGTCCGAGAGCTCGTCGGCGGAGGAGTCGCGCAGGATCGCCGCGTCGGACCAGGCGTCCACCCGGGCGGGCAGGACGACGCCCGGGGCGAGCTGCTCGGCCACCTCGTTGGCGTGCACGACGGCCCGCGTCGCGAGCTCGACGAGGAGGACGGCGGCGGGTGCGTCGAGCTGCACCATCGGCAGGTCGACGGCGGAGCCGGCTGCCACGGACACGCCCAGGTCGGACGCACCGTCCACCGCCGTACCGCTCACGCTGCTCCTCACCCCGACTCCGGAAATCACCCTCACCATAGTGAGGCCCTTTCCGGCATACCGCTCACGCGGTGGGGTACGACCCTCCTTCTGACGACGGTCCGTTCAGCGACACGTACCCAGCGTCACGGACGTCGACCGCGGGCCGGGAACCGGGACGGGCGCCGTCGGCGTGCGCCGCCTGCTCGCCCTCGGACCGGTCGGGCGGCATGACGCGGAACCAGACGGTCTTGCCGTCCCGGTGCGGGTCGACCCCCCAGGCGTCGCTGAGGATCTGGAGGATGGCCAGGCCACGGCCGGTCTCGGCGTCGTCCGCCGCCGTGTCGCCGGACTGCGGCAGCCGCGGGCTGGCGTCGCTGACCCGGACCGCGAGCGCGTGCGTCGAGTCGCACTCGGTCTCGAGGGTGACCGGCGGGGTGCCGTGCCGCACGGCGTTGCTGACGAGCTCGGAGACGAGCAGGACGGCGATGTCGACAACTTGCGCACCGTGGTCCGGGCAGTGCCGCTCCTCGAGGAAGCGCCGGGCCATCCGTGCCGACTCCGGTCGAGGGGGCAGCGTGATCGTCGCAGGCGGCGTGGCGTCGCACATGGCTGCGCACACCCCCAATGGTCAGGCCGCCGGTTCGTCGACGGGCTCGGTTCCTCGCTGGAGGTCCCGTACCCGACGCGACTCCCGATTACTCCCCGAAATGTCCGCTCTGGATCTGCGACCGCCCGACCCGGGGGCGTCGGCGGGGCTGCGAGGGCAGGTCCTAGGCTCGGGACGTGAGCACCGATCCGGCACCCGGGGCGCCGGCGCTCGCGCTGCGCGGCCTCGTCAAGCAGTTCGGGACGACGACGGCGGTCGCCGGCCTGGACCTCGACGTGCCGGCCGGCTCCTTCTTCGGCCTCGTCGGGCGCAACGGCGCGGGGAAGACGACGACGCTGTCGATGGCCACCGGCCTCCTGCGGCCCGACGCCGGCGGCGCGTGGGTGCTCGGGCACGACGTGTGGTCCGACCCGGTCCGGGCCAAGGCCGCGACGGGCGTCCTGCCGGACGGGGTCAAGCTCTTCGACCGGCTGAGCGGGCGCGAGCTCGTCACCTACCACGGGCTCCTGCGCGGCCTGCCCCGGGACGTCATCGCGCACCGGGTCGACCAGCTCCTCCTCGCGCTCGACCTCGTCGAGGCGAAGGACCGGCTCGTCGTCGACTACTCCGCCGGCATGACCAAGAAGGTGGCGCTCGCGTGCGCGCTGGTCCACGCGCCGCGCCTGCTCGTGCTCGACGAGCCGTTCGAGGCGGTCGACCCCGTGAGCGCCGCGACGATCCGGGCGATCCTGCACCAGCTCGTCGCCGGCGGCGGCACCGTCGTGCTGTCCTCCCACGTCATGGAGCTCGTCGAGCGGCTCTGCGACCACGTCGCCGTCGTCCACGCCGGTCGGGTCGTCGCGGCGGGCCCGATCGACGCCGTCCGGGCGGGCGGCACGCTCGAGGACCGCTTCGTCCACCTCGTCGGCGCGCCGACGGCGACCGGCGACCTGTCGTGGCTCGCCGGCGGCGGCCGGGCGTGAGCGCGGCCCGGCTGGCCGGCACCCTCGTCCGGCTCAAGCTCGCCCTGCTGCGCGGAGGGCTGCGGCTCGGCGCCTGGCAGGCCGTCGGCACGGTGCTCGCCTGGCTCGCCGCGCTCCTCGCCGGCATCGCGACCCTCCTGCTCGCCGTCCACCTGCGGCTCGCCGTCGGCACCGACGAGGCGGCGGCGACGACCGTGCTCGCCGGCAGCCTGCTCGTGCTCGGCTGGATCCTCGTCCCGGTGCTCACCGCCGGCGTCGACGACACGCTCGAGCCGGGACGCTTCGCGCTTTTGCCCGTCCCCGCATCGCGGCTCGTCCCGGGGCTCACCCTCGCCGGCGTCGTCGGGGCGCCCGGTCTCGTGGCGCTCTGCGCGGCGGTCGCGCTCGTCGTCGTCTGGAGCGGTGACCTCCTCGCCGCGGCCGTCGCCGTCGTCGCCGGCCCGCTCGGCGTGCTCACGTGCGTGGTCGCCTCGCGCCTGTCGACCGGCTGGGCGGCCCGGCTGCTCGGCGGTCGGCGGGCGCGCGAGGCGACGACGCTCGTCGCGCTCGTCGTCCTGTCCGGCGCCGGGCTGCTCCCCGTCGCGCTGTCGGCCCTGCTCGGCCGCGCCGGCCGGCTCGAGGTGGTCGTCGCCGTGCTCGGCTGGACCCCGCTCGGTCTGCCGTGGGCCGCGCCCGCGGCCGTCGCCTCCGGCGACGTGGTGGGCGGGCTCGCCCGCCTCGTGCTCGCCGCGCTCGTCGTCGTCGCCGGGCTCGCGGCGTGGACGCCGATGCTGCGCACCGACCTCGTCTCGCCGCTGTCGACCGGCGGCCCCGCGGCGACCGTGGGCCGCAGCGTCGTCGACCGCGTGCCGACCGGCCCCGTCTGGGCCGTCACGGCGCGCCGGCTCACGGCCTGGCGCCGCGACCCGCGCTACCTCGCCGCGCTCGTCGCGCCCGTCATCGCCTCGGCCGCCCCGGTCGTCATCGGCCTCACGAGCCCGGACGGCGAGGGGCGCGGACTGCTGCTCGTCGTCGGGCCCGTCGTGTCGGCCCTGCTCGCGCTGACCTCGAGCAACGACGTCGGCTACGACGGCAGCGCCTTCGCCGCGCACCTCGTCACCGCGGTCCCCGGACGCGCCGACCGCCTCGGCCGGTGCATCGCGACGCTCGTCGTCGCGCTGCCCCTCTCGCTCGTCGCCTCGGTCGCCGGTGCGCTGCTCGCCGGACGGCCCGAGCTCGTGCCGGGCATGGTGGGGATCGGGCTCGCCCTCCTGCTCGCGGGCATCGGCGCCGGGTCGGTGAGCGGGGCGCTCGCCGCCTACCCGATGCCGGAGGCCGGCTCGAACCCGTTCCGCGCCAACAGCGGCGCCTCGGGCCGCGCCCTGGTCGGCCAGCTCGCGACGACCGGGGTCACGGGTGCGGCCGCGACGCCGTCGATCGCGCTCACGGTGACCGCGGCCCTCGTCGACGACCGGTACGCCTGGCTCGCGCTCGTCGTGGGCGCGGGGCTCGGGGCCGCCGCCCTCGCGGCGGGCGTCGTCCTCGGCGGGAGGGTCGTCGACGCGCGCGGGCCCGAGCTGCTCGCCGCGGTGCGCCGCGCCACCTGAGGACCGTCCCGCGCCGCCGCCGACCCCGGCGACGGGCGCGGGCAGCCCGGGGCGGCGGGCGGTCCCCTCCGCCGACCGGCGGGCCATGCCGGTCGGAGGTGGAGCGGTGCGGCCGAGTACGGCCCGGGTCCACCGCTGCGCACCGGCGCAGATCCTAGCCGCCCGGGCCCACGCGCGCCGCCGGGTCCGGCCCCGGTCGCAGGCGCGGGGTGCCAGACTGCCCCCGTGACCACATTCCTGACCAAGGTCGCCGTGAACGCCGTGGCGCTGTGGGTGGCGACGCTCGTCGTGCCCGGGGTCTCGGTGACGGGCGAGGGCGCCGCACGGACCGTCGGCACGCTGCTCGTCGTCGGGCTGATCTTCGGCGTCGTCAACGCGATCGTCAAGCCGGTCGTCAAGCTCCTCGCGCTGCCGTTCTACGTGCTGTCGCTCGGGCTGTTCGCCTTCGTCGTCAACGCCTTCATGCTCCAGATCACGGACTGGCTGGCGAACGCCTGGAACCTGTCCTTCGCCATCGACGACTTCTTCTGGTCCGCGATCGGCGCGGCCGTCGTCGTCACCTTCGTCAGCATGGTGCTCAACCTCGTGCTGCCGGACCGCGACTGACGCGTCGTGGCCGACTGGCACGGGCGCTGGCGCGAGGTCGCGGACGGCGTCCTCGTGCGGCGCCACCGCGTCATGGACGTCAACGTGACGCTCGTGCTCGGCGACGACCGGTGCCTGCTCGTCGACACCCACACCCACGCCGGCCACGGCCTCGACGTGCTGAGGGCGGTGCGGGACGTCACCGCGGCGCCGATGACGGTCGTCATCACGCACGCGCACGCCGACCACTGCTTCGGCACCGCCGCGATCGTCGACGCCGAGCCGGGCACGCCCGTGTGGGGCCATGCCGGGTGCCGCGCCGAGCTGCTCGCGAGCGGTGCGCTGCAGCGCAAGACGACGGCCGCGTGGCTCGCGGAGGGCGACGGCAGCGGGGACGCCGAGCAGGTGCTCGCGGTGCGGATCCACCCGCCCGAGCACACCTTCACCGACTCCCGGCGGCTCGACCTCGGCGGCCGGTCGGTCCTGCTGGCGCACCCCGGCCGCGGCCACACCGGCCACGACGTCGTCGTCCACGTCGAGGGCGCGTCGGTGACGGTGGCGGGCGACCTCGTCGAGGAGGGAGCGCCGCCGGCCTTCGAGGACGCGTACCCGCAGGAGTGGCCGGCGACGCTCGCGGCGCTCCTGCCGACGCTCGGCGCGGTCGTCGTGCCGGGGCACGGCGACGTCGTCGACAGAGGCTTCGTCGAGGCGCAGGCCGCCGACCTCGCGGTGGTCGCGGCCGTCGCGGCGGGCCTGCCCGACGACGTCGACGACCGTGCGCTGCTCGCCGAGGCCGTCCGCCTGCCGGTCGGCCGGCACGCCGGGCTCGTCGCGCTGCGCCGCGGTATCGACCTGCGCCGCAACGCCTGAGCCGGTGCGGCGCCCGCCGGCGCTCCCGGCTGCGCTCACGGCTGCGCTCCCGGCTGCGCCTCCGGGGGCAGCCCTCGCACGTGCAGCCGCGTGCACCGGACGCCCGGCCCGTCGAGGAACGGCCCGAGCGCGCCGCGGGCCGCAGCGAGCGAGGCGTTGCCGGAGGCGGCGGCGTCCACCGCCCCGGCCGTGCGTACGTACGCCTCCAGCGCGTGCCCGCCGCGCAGCCCGACGGCCGTCACCCACCTCCGTCGCACCGGGTCCGGCCGTCCGTCGAGGTGCGGCACCGGGTCGAGCACGTTCTCCAGCGCGAGCACCGGCACGCCCGGCGGCACGCCTGCCGTCGAGACCGGCGACCCGAAGGTCACGACGCCGGTGACCGAGAAGCGTTGCTGCACAGCCGGGTCGGCCGCCAGGGCCGCGGCGACCATGCCGCCCTGGCTGTGCCCGGCGAGGAGCACCGGCTCGCCCGGCCGCGCGCCGGCGGCGGACAGCGCCGCGAGGACGAGCCGGCCGCCCGCCGTCCGACGGCCCGCGAGCGCGCCGACGGCACCGGTGAGGTCGAACGGGTCGGGTCCCGCGACGGGGTCCCACGACTGGGTGCCGGGGATCGCCACGACCCAGGCCCGGCGACCGTCCGCGCGGTCGAGCCGCTCGACCTGTACCGTCCCCCGCGGCGCCGCGGAGACGACGGCCACGCGCCGGGCGAGGTCGGCGACGCCGCCGGGGGCGCGGCACCCCGGGCGGGGCAGCACCGTGACCGACGGCCGCCCGCGCGCCTCGACGAGCCAGGGCGAGCGGAGGGCGGTCGCGGTGCGCAGGAGCAGCCGGGACCCGATGCGCGGCAGCACGATCCCGCCGAACGCAGCGGCGGACGCGGCGTCGGCCGCCCGGTGGGCCGCCGCGGCGGCCCGCACCCGCGCCGCGCGGTGGGCGGGCCGCGCGGCGCGCGCGGCCG
>JBQGCR010000790.1:0-2060 GCA_052038585.1 Kineosporiaceae bacterium | reverse complement strand
CGGCGGCCCTCATGAGCGCGCCCGACGTGGTGCCCGGCTACCTCTCGCTCGGCGGCGAGGCGCGCAACGAGGTGACCGCGCGGACGGCGCTGCAGGTCATGACCTACCACCCGGGGCGCGCCGCGCGCAGGCTGCGCTGCCCGCTGCTCGTGTGCGTCACCGAGAAGGACTCCGTGGCACCGGCCCGCGCGACGAAGCGCCTCGTGGGGCGGGCGCGGGACGCCACGGTGCTGTCGTACCCGGTGGGGCACTTCGACATCTACACGGGCGAGGCCTTCGAGACGGTCGTCACCGACCAGCTCGCGTTCCTCGCCACCCACGTCCCGGCGTCCACCCCGAGGACCCCGTGACCGGCGCAGTCACAGGGCGCGCAGGGTGCGCACGGCGCGGCCGACCGCGGCGGCGTCGCTGACGGCGAGGCGGACCTCGCGGGTCCCGCTCGCGCTCTGCCCGTCGGGCAGGACGAGGATGAGGTCGGCCTTGAGGCCGTCGTCGTGCACGACCGCCGAGGAGCTGACGAGGACGTCGGCGAGCGGGTAGACGTGCGCCGCGAGCTCGGCGCTGTCGTCGCCGCGCAGCACGGAGTTCGCGACCCAGACGACGGCGACCTCGCGGGTCGCCGCGCACGCGAGGACCGCGAGGACGGTCGAGGCCTTGGCGACGTCGCTCACGCCGACGAGGAGCACGTCGAACCGCGAGCCCGGCCCGCCGGCCAGCGCCGGGAGCGTCGTCCCGACGAGGGAGCCGAAGAGCGGGAGCGCGCACACCCGCGCGTGCAGGTCGTTCTCGGTCATCGCGGTCGCCCTCCCGGGCTCGGTCGTCGGTGTCGCGCAGGGTCGTCCGGGCCCCCTGTCGGCCGGGCGCCGGCGATGCTGAGCGAGCCCCTCGTGGGCTGGGCCGAACGGGTGAGCGGGAGCACTTCAGGCCCCGCGGCGCCGGGCCGATACGTCCGGCATGCCTGACCCGACCGTCGTGCGCCCCGCGCCCACCGTCCCGTCGCCGCGCCCGCCCGCGCAGGCCCAGGCGCCCGCGTCCGCCGCGACCCGGACGGTGCACATGATCGGCAACGCGCACATCGACCCGGTGTGGCTGTGGCGCTGGCCGGAGGGGCGCGCCGAGGTCCGCGCGACGTTCGCCTCCGCGCTCGCCCGGCTCGCGGAGTACCCCGAGCTCGTGTTCACCGCCAACCAGGTGCTCTTCTACGCGTGGACCGAGCGCACGGACCCGGCGGCCTTCGCCCGCATCCGCGAGCACGTCCGGTCCGGCCGCTGGCGGGTGGCGGGCGGCTGGTGGGTCGAGCCGGACGCGAACCTGCCGCTCGGGGAGTCGCTCGTCCGCCAGGGCCTGCTCGGGCAGCGCTACCTCGCCGACCGCTTCGGCGTCGTCACCACCGTCGGCCTCGCCCAGGACTCCTTCGGCCACCCCGCCTCGCTGCCCCAGGTCCTGCGCGGGCACGGCCTGACCCGGTACGTCTTCCTGCGGCCCGGACCGCACGAGCTCACCCTGCCGGCGGGCCCCTTCCGCTGGGCCGGCCCGGACGGCGCGCACGTGACGGCGGTGCGGATCCCGCACGAGTACACCTCGGCGCGCTACGACGTCGCCGGCCACCTCGACAAGGCCCTCGGCCTGCAGGCCGACCACGGCGACGCCCTCGCGTTCTACGGGGTCGGCAACCACGGGGGAGGGCCCACCCGCGAGAACCTCGACTCGATCCGCCGGCTCGCCGCCTACTCCGGCATCCCGACCCCGCGCTGCTCGAGCCTCGAGGCGTTCTTCGCCGCGACGGTGCCGGACGGCGCCGCGCTGCCCCGGGTCACCGGCGACCTGCACCACCACGCTCCCGGCTGCTACAGCGCGCACTCCGGCGTCAAGCGCTGGATGCGCCGGGCCGAGCGCGCGCTCGTCGACGCCGAGCGCTGGGCCGTCGCCGCCGGGCGGACGACGACGGCCGCCCTGCGCGAGGCGTGGGAGATGGTGCTGCTCAACCAGTTCCACGACACCCTCGCCGGGACGTCGGTCGAGGAGGCCTACGTCGACGCGCGCGACCAGCTCGGGCACGC
>JBQGCR010000789.1:0-3966 GCA_052038585.1 Kineosporiaceae bacterium | reverse complement strand
TCGCCCCGGCCCGGCCCGCCGGGCCGCGGCCCCGGGCGGGGCGCCGCCCCCGGCCGCGGGCCTTCGGCGCGCCCAGGGCCGCCGCGCTCGGCGCCGCGCTCGTCCCCATGGGCTCGGCGGGCGTCAAGTGCGCGAGCGTGTGGCGCGGCGAGGCCGACGCCTACGTCCACGCCGGCGGCCAGTACGAGTGGGACTCGGCCGCGCCGGTCGCGGTAGCCCGTTCGGCTGGACTCTTCACCAGCAGGGTGGACGGCACCCCGCTGGAGTACAACCGCCCCGACCCCCTTCTGCCAGACTTGATCGTCTGCCGGCCCGAGATCGCCGACGACATCCTTGCCGCCACCGCCCGACACAACCCCGAGGTGACGACCCGATGACCGACACGACCCAGGAGTACCGGCTCTCGCAGCTGGACACGCTCGAGGCGGAGTCGATCTTCATCTTCCGCGAGGTCGCGGCGGAGTTCGAGCGCCCCGTCCTGCTGTTCTCCGGCGGCAAGGACTCCATCGTCATGCTCCGCCTGGCCGAGAAGGCGTTCTGGCCGGCGCGGATCCCGTTCCCGGTCATGCACGTCGACACGGGCCACAACTTCGACGAGGTGCTCGAGTACCGCGACCGCCGCGTCGCCGAGCTCGGCGTCCAGCTCATCGTCGCGAGCGTCCCGGAGGCGATCGAGCGCGGCCTCGTGCACGAGCTGCCCGACGGCACCCGCAACCGGATCCAGACCCCGGTGCTGCTCGACGCCCTGGAGAAGCACCGCTTCACCGCGGCCTTCGGCGGCGCCCGCCGCGACGAGGACAAGGCGCGGGCCAAGGAGCGCGTCTACTCCTTCCGCGACGAGTTCGGCCAGTGGGACCCGAAGAACCAGCGCCCCGAGCTGTGGAGCGTCTACAACAACCGGATCCACCTCGGGGAGAGCATCCGCGTCTTCCCGCTGTCGAACTGGACCGAGCTCGACATCTGGCAGTACATCCAGCGCGAGCAGATCTCGCTGCCCTCGATCTACTTCGCCCACGAGCGCGAGGTCTTCGACCGGGGCGGCATGCTCTACGGCGTCCACCCGGTCTGCCGGCCCAAGGCCGGCGAGGAGGTCTTCACCGAGCGCGTGCGCTACCGCACCGTCGGGGACGCGAGCCTGACGGCGGCCGTCCGCAGCGACGCGGACACCGTCGAGAAGATCATCGAGGAGGTCGCCTCGACGCGGATCACCGAGCGCGGCGCCACCCGTGGCGACGACAAGTTCAGCGAGGCCGCAATGGAGGACCGCAAGAAGGAGGGCTACTTCTGATGAGCATGGACATGCTCCGCTTCGCCACCGCCGGGTCGGTCGACGACGGCAAGAGCACGCTCATCGGGCGTCTCCTCTACGACAGCAAGTCGATCTTCGAGGACCAGCTCGACGCCGTCGAGAGCGCCTCGAAGAGCCGCGGCGACGAGTACGTCAACCTCGCGCTGCTCACCGACGGCCTGCGGGCCGAGCGCGAGCAGGGCATCACGATCGACGTCGCCTACCGCTACTTCGCCACCCCGCGGCGCAAGTTCATCATCGCCGACACCCCGGGCCACATCCAGTACACCCGGAACATGGTCACCGGCGCCTCGACGGCCGACCTCGCGATCGTCCTCGTCGACGCCCGCAAGGGCCTGGTCGAGCAGAGCCGCCGGCACGCGTTCATCGCCACCCTGCTGCGGGTGCCGCACCTCGTGCTCGCGGTGAACAAGATGGACCTCGTCGACTACTCCGAGACCGTGTTCGAGGAGATCGCCGACGAGTTCACGCGGTTCGCGGCCAAGCTCGACGTCACGGACCTGACGATCATCCCGATCTCGGCGCTCAACGGCGACAACATCGTCACGCGCTCGGAGAACATGCCCTGGTACGAGGGCCCGTCGCTGCTGCACCACCTCGAGCACGTCCACGTGGCGAGCGACCGCAACCTCGTCGACGTCCGCTTCCCGGTGCAGTACGTCATCCGGCCGCAGTCCTCGGCGCACCCGGACTACCGCGGCTACGCCGGCACGGTGGCCTCCGGCGTCCTCAAGCCGGGCGACGAGGTCATGGTCCTGCCCAGCGGCTTCACCTCGCGGATCGCCGCGATCGACACCGCGAACGGGCCCGTCGACGAGGCCTTCCCGCCGATGTCGGTCACGGTGCGGCTCGAGGACGAGATCGACATCAGCCGCGGCGACATGATCTGCCGCCCGCACAACATGCCCGAGTCCACCCAGGACCTCGACGCGATGGTGTGCTGGATGTCCGACCGGCCGCTGCAGCCGGGGGCCAAGCTCACGCTCAAGCACACGAGCCGCCAGGTGCGCACGATGGTCAAGGGGCTGCAGTACCGCCTCGACATCAACACGCTGCACCGCGACGACTCGACGACGCAGCTCGGGCTGAACGACATCGGCCGGATCCGCCTGCGGACGACGTCGCCGCTGTTCGCCGACCCGTACCGGCGCAACCGCACGACGGGCGGCTTCATCCTCATCGACGAGGCGACGAACGCCACCGTCGCGGCCGGGATGATCACCGGCACCGAGTGAGCCTCAAGGAGCAGCGCTCCTGATCCGACAACCCCTCCGGGTGCCCGCCACGAACCACGGCGTCCGGAGGGGTTGTCGCTTTGCAGTCCGAACCGCTGTCCGGCCGTGACGCCGGCCGTCCGCCCGTGCCCGCCCCGCGGGACGCGGGGGACGACGCCGCGCCCGGCGGTGCCGACGTCCCGCTCGTGCTCGCCGTGTGCAGCAGCGGGGGCCACCTCGCGCAGCTGCTCGTCCTGCGCCCGGCGCTGGCCGCCAAGCGCGTGCGGTGGGTGACCTTCGCGACGCCGGACGCGACGTCGCAGCTCGAGGCCGACGACGTCGTCTGGGCCCACCACCCGACGACGCGCAACGCGCGGAACCTGCTGCGCAACAGCCTCCTCGCGTGGCGGCTCCTGCGCCGGGAGCGGCCCGACCTCGTCGTGAGCTCCGGTGCCGGCGTCGCCGTCCCGTTCTTCGTCCTCGGCCGGCTCCTCGGGGTGCCGACCGTGTGGATCGAGGTCTTCGACCGGCTCGACACCCCGACGCTCACCGGACGGCTCGTGCGGCCCTTCGCCACCCGGGTGCTCGTCCAGTGGGAGGAGCAGCGGGGGCTGTACCCCGGTGCCGAGGTCGCGGGGACGCTGCTGTGAGCGCCGACCCGTCCGGGCTCGCCGCGCCCGCCGTCCCCGCCGTCCCCGCCGTCCCCGCGCAGACCGGCGCGGCGCTGGCCGGGGCCGCGGCGTACGACCTCGTCGTCGTCGTCGGGACCGACCACCACCGCTTCGACCGGGTCGTCCGCTGGACGGACGACGTCGTCGCCGCCACCCCGGGGCTGCGCGCCTACGTCCAGCACGGCCACGCCGCCGCACCCGGGCGGGCCGACGGGTCGGCGCTGCTGCCGCACGCGCTCCTGCAGGAACGGCTGCGCCGCGCCCGCGCCGTCGTCAGCCACGGCGGACCCGCGACGATCAGCGAGATCCGCCGGCTCGGCCGGCTGCCGGTCGTCGTGCCGCGCGACCCCTCGCTCGGCGAGCACGTCGACGCGCACCAGCAGCGGTTCGCCGGCCGGTGGGCCGCGGCCGGCCTCGTCGTCCGCGCCGTGGACCCCGCCGCCTGCGCGGCGGCCGTCGCCGACGCGCTCGCCCGGCCCGAGCGGTACGCCGTCGCCGCGCAGGACGAGGCCGAGCGCATCGCCCGCACCGTCGCCCACTACGGCGCCGTCTTCGACGCCGTCATCGCCGCCTCGAGGAGCCCCCGATGACCGCCGACCGCCCGCGGCCGGAGCAGGGCGGCGCCGCGTGGCGCACCCGCGCGGCCGCCGCCGCCCTCGTCGTCGCCGCGACCGCGCTCGGCGCCGCCGGCGGCGCCGTCGCCCGGGACCGCCTGCCGAGGCCCTCCCGCGCGAGCACGACCGTCTCCGTGCTGCCCCCGGTCACGGCGCTG
>JBQGCR010000788.1:0-2277 GCA_052038585.1 Kineosporiaceae bacterium | reverse complement strand
CTTCGCCGGCCTCGCGGCCCTCACGGCGTGGCTGGCCGGCGGCGGGGACGGTGACGACGGCGGTCCCCCCGGCGCCGAGCAGTGGCGGCTCACCCGGATGTTCCAGCCCGCCGGGCGCACCCGGCCCGCGTTCCGGCTCGTCGCCGCCGTGCTGAGCCGGCCGTACGCGACGCCCGCGCAGCGACGCCGCGCCCCCCTCGCAGCCCTGCTCGGCGGGCTGGACCGCGGCTCGCGCGCCGTCACCGCCCTCGTCTGGCTGGGCTTCGTCCTCGCCGGCGTCGGCATGGTGACCTCCCAGCTGCGGGCGGCGCGGGCGACCCCGGGCGCGTCGGTGACGCTCGCCGCCGTCACCGGGGTCGCCCTCGCCGTGGCCCTCGCCATGGCGGCGCTGCTCGCGACCGGCCTCGTCTACGTGCTCGCCGCGGTGCAGCTGCTGCGGACCGCCGCGGAGGCCGACCACTTCGGGCTCGTCCCGGGGGTGGCGCCGTCGCCCGCCGGCCGCCGGACGTGGCGGCGGCGCTGGTCCGCCGCGCTCGACCGGTGGTCCGGGATCCCGGACGCCGGGGACGTCCCGCCGGTCGCCGAGTGGCTCGCCGACCGGCTCGACGACCTCGCGGGGATCCCGGCGGGCGGCGCCGACCGGCGGGCGCTGACCTTCGGCGACCTGTGGCTCGGCGAGGTCCGGCCGCACTCGCCCGGCGACCGGGTCACGTTGCGGGAGAGCGCCGTCGACCCCGAGCAGCGCGTCGTCGACCTCGCGCTCGTGACGACGAACCTCGCGCTGCGCCGGCCGCACCGGCTCCCCTTCCCGCCGCCCGAGGTCGTCGACGCGACCGGGGGTGCACGGTTCCTGTTCTGCGCGAGCTGTTGTCGCGAGGTGCTGCCCGAACGGGTCGTCGTCCAGCTCGTCGCGTCGTCCCCCGCGGTCGAGGCCGACCACACGTGCCCGCGGCACGAGGGCGGCGTGCTCCGCGAGCTGCCCGACCCGTGGGACCTGCCCGTCGTCGTCGCGGCCCGGATGAGCATGGCGACGCCCGGGCTGCTGCGCGCCGTGCCGCTGTGCTCGGTGGAGACCCCGCGCGACGCCGGCCGCACCGACGAGTGGGGCGCGCGGCTGCCCGGCACGACCCGCGCCGCGGGCCCGACGACCGTTCTCGTGCACTGGTTCTGCGACGGCGCGGTGACGTCGAACATGCCCGTGACGTCCTTCGACGCCCTGCTGCCGCGGTGGCCGACGTTCGGGCTCACGGTCTCCCCGGCGTCGGACGAGGCGCCGCAGGAGTGGCTCGACGTCCCGCCGCAGGACGCCTCGCCGCGCCGGCCGACGTGGCGGGCCGTCGTCTCCCCCGGCCAGCTCGTCTCCGCGCTCGTCGGCTCCGCGCTCGACTGGCGGGACACGCTGCAGGCCGAGCTGCCGGGCCTGCGCGGCCGGGTCGCCTCGGTGCGCACCGAGCGGGCCGCCGGGGCGAGCCCGCTGTTCCTGCCCGCCGACGAGGTGCTGCGGCTCGCGCTGCGCGGGTACCACGCGGGGGTCGAGCTGCGGGACCGGTTCACCGGTCCCGACGGCGTCGCGGCGGCGCCCGCCCAGACCCAGACCGACCGGCACCGCTGGATCCGGATGCGGGCCGCGGTCCGCGAGCTGCGGCGGCTCAGCGTCGACGTCGGCGCCCGGATGCCGCTCTTCGGCGACCTCGCCGCGGGCTACCGCGTGCCGCAGGGCCTCACGGGCTGGTTCGACCCGCCGCTGGCCCCCGGCGAGCGGGACCGGGCGTGGGCGGACACGGCGACCGCGGTGACGACGCTGCGGACGCTCTCGACCGGCGGCGCCCTCGACTTCGACGCCGACGACGGCGCCCCACCGCTGCGCAGCGACCTCGGGCTCAGCCCGCCGCAGTAGGGTGCACGGCCGTCACGGCCGGCCGAGCCGGGCGAGCGCGTGGCCCGCGGTGCCCTCTGGCAGGTCGAGCCGGGCCAGGGCGTCCGGCGGCAGGCCCTGGTCGACGGCGAGGGCGAGGAGCGCGACGGCCTCCTGCGCGCCCGGTCCGGCGACGCTGCCGCCGACGACGACGTCCGGCCCGCGCCGGCCGAGGCTGCGGGTGGTCGGGGCGAGGACGAGGCGGACGGCGACGGTGCCTGCTGCCGTCGTCGTCGTCCTCTCGAGCACCTGCGGGCCGTCGGTCCGGCCGACGCGGGCGACGAGCGGGTCGGTTCCCGAGAGCACCGGGACGGCGTGCCCGGACCACGGGGTCGCCGAGCCGCGGGCGGCGTCGCGTCCGG
>JBQGCR010000787.1:0-1883 GCA_052038585.1 Kineosporiaceae bacterium | reverse complement strand
GGGGCGTGCATCGGCACCGACGCCCACACCGTCGGCATCGACGCGATCCTCAACATCAAGGGCTTCGCGGGGGAGAAGGGCCTGGAGTACTACCGCGAGATCCGGGTGGTCAACCTCGGGGCGCAGGTGCTCGTGCCCGACCTCGTCGAGCGCGCCCGGGCCGAGAGGGCGGACGCCGTCCTCGTCTCCCAGGTCGTCACCCAGCGCGACGCCCACCTGCACAACACCCGGGAGATGTCCGCGGCCTTCCGCGAGGCCTACCCGGCCGGGACGGCCCCGCTGCTCGTCGTCGGCGGCCCGCGCTTCGACGAGGCGGCGACCGCCGAGCTCGGCGTCGACCGGGTCTTCGGCCGGGGGACGACGCCGTCGGAGGTCGCCTCCTACCTCGTGCACGCCCTCCTGCCCGCCCCCGCACCCCGGAAGGCCTGACCCGTGACCGCATCCCCGGACGGCATCGTCGGCACCCGCGTCACCCACCGCCGCTACGTGCCGTACTCCCACGCCCACTACGCCGGCAACCTCGTCGACGGCGCCTACAGCCTCGCCGCGTTCGGCGACGTCGCGACCGAGCTGTGCATCCGCACCGACGGCGACGAGGGCCTGTTCGCCTCGTACAGCGACGTCCAGTTCACCGCCCCGGTGCGGGCCGGGGACGTCCTGGAGATCACCGCCGAGCTCGTGCGGGCCGGCCGGCGCAGCCGCGAGATGGTCTTCGAGGCCCGCGTCGTCTGCCGGGGCACCCCCGGGCTCGGGGAGAGCGCCGCGGCCGTCCTCGACCCGCCCGTCGTCGCGACGACGGCGCGCGGCACGGTCGTCGTCCCGCCGCCCGCGGGCTGACACGCCGACGACACGCCGGGCAAACACCCCGGAGCGGTCGACCCGCGACCCCGCCGCTGACCTGCACGTTCCGGCGTCGTCGCAGGTCAGCGCCCCCTTGACGCACCGACCTCACCGAGTACGGTCGGTGCCTGGCCGTCCACACGAACCAGGTGGTGGCGACCTCCCGCCGACGACCGGCGGACGTGGGCCGGGGCCCCTCGGGGCCCCCGCGTGCACCAGGTCCCACGACCGCCGGCCCCGCCCGTGGGCAGGGACGTCCCCGCCGTGGACCGGGGCGGCCGGACGCGCGCGTCCCTAGACAACGGCCTCCGCCGGCAGCCGGTCGGTGCGGGGCCCGGCCCGAAGGGCGCGCGGTCCGGTCGCCTGCCACGGCCGGCCGCCCGCGGACCGGACCCGCGCGGACCCGCGCGGATCACGGCGCCGTCGCACCCCCACGTACGCTGGTCCCGTGAGCGAAGCCCTCGAGGACCTCGCCCCGGCCGCCGCGCCGGCGCAGGACCCGCACCCCGCCCGGCCGCTGTGGCCGGCGCTGCTCGCCGCGCCGCTCGCCGGAGGGCTGCTCGCGCTCGCGTTCCCCTCGACCGACCTGTGGTTCCTCGCGCCGTTCGCCGTCGCCGTCCTCGCGCTGGGCGCCCGCGGCCGGACCGCGCGCCAGGGGTTCGTCCTCGGCCTGCTCACCGGGCTCGCGTTCTTCCTGCCGCACCTGGAGTGGACGGGGATCTACGTCGGTGCGCTGCCCTGGACCGCGCTCGCCGTCCTCGAGGCGCTCTTCGTCGGCCTCCTCGGCGCCGTGCTGCCGCTCGCGTGGCGGGCACCCGGGGGCCGGGCCGGGACGGTCGCGGCGGTCGCCGGGCTGTGGGTCGCGCAGGAGGCGCTGCGCGGGCGGGTGCCGTTCGGCGGCCTGCCGTGGGGGCGGCTCGCGTTCTCCCAGGCCGACTCCCCGGCGCTCGGGCTCGCCTGGCTCGGCGGCGCCCCGCTCGTGAGCTTCGCCGTCGCGGCGTCCGGCGGCCTGCTCGCCGTCGCCGCGGTCGAGGCGGGACGAC
>JBQGCR010000786.1:0-1838 GCA_052038585.1 Kineosporiaceae bacterium | reverse complement strand
TGCACGTCGTCGCCGTCGTCGTCGAGCAGGTGGCCGACCCCGGTGAGGCGGTCACCGTGTAGCCGGTCACCGCGGACCCGCCGGTCGCCGCCGGCGCCGACCAGGAGACGGTGACGGCGGACGACGACGTCGCGGTCGCCGTCACCGCCTGCGGCGCGGTCGGCGCCAGGGTGAGGCCCCACTTGCGGGCGAGGTAGTCCTCGACGAGCCGGTCCTGCGCGGTCGTCGTCGCGGTCTGGACGACGACGACCTCGGCGATCCGGCCCTTCCACCCGGCGGCGAGCGACCAGGGTGCGGCCCCGAGGTAGGCGCCGGCCGACGTCCCGGTGTTCGCGCTGCCGGCCCACGTGTACGAGGGCGAGGCGTTGAGCGCGGCCGTGACCTGGCTCGAGGTCACCGTGCCGGTGAAGAGGGTGGTCGACCCCGTCGGCCAGGACTTCGTCGCGGGCATGGACGCGTAGGTGCCGAAGGTGTCCATGAAGGCGGTCGTGCCGCCGTAGGTCCGGTGGACGATCCGCGCCTGCCCGGTCGCGGCGGCACCCCACCCGATGACGTGCCGGAAGTCCGCGGGCGCGGCGGTGTCCTCCTGGACGGCGACGACGTAGACGCTGCTCGGGTTCGTCCCGGTCGGCAGCTTCGTCACGTCGAGGGGGTAGCGGCTCGTCGACCCGTCGAACAGGGGCGCGCCGAGCCCGTTGAGCGTCGACAGCGTCGCCTGGTTCCCGGCCGTGGGCTGCTTCGCGTCGCCGGCCTGCGGCGACTTGTCGCGCCAGCAGCCGATCGTCGTCGTCGCGACCGCCCCGGTGCACCCCGACGAGGCGAGGAGCGTCGTCCGGTCGGCGCCGTCGAGCCACAGCCGCAGGGCCGAGGCCGACATGACCGAGGCCGGGTACGGGACGACGGTCGAGGGCGCCGTCGTCGTCGGGCCGGTGCCGGTCGCGCTCGTCGCGGCGGCGGTGACGGTGTACGTCGCGCCGTTCGTCAGGCCGGTCAGCGTGCACGGCGACGTCGCGCACGTCTGGGTGACGGTGGCGAGCGTGCCGTCCGACGGCGTCGCCGTGACCGTGTACCCGGTGACCGGCGAGCCGCCGTCCCACGCGGGCGCGGTGACGGTGACCGTCGCCGCGCCGTCCCCCGCGGACGCCGAGACCGCCTGCGGCGCAGCGGGAGTGATCGCCGTGGCCCACTTGCGGGCGAGGTACTCCTCGACCGTCCGCCGGTCTGTCGCGCTCAGGGTGCCGGCCAGGACGACGACCTCCGGCACCTGGCCGTACCAGAAGTTCGTCGTGTCGACGTCCGCCCCGAGGTGGGCCGTCGTCGTCCCCGTCGCCGTCGCGCTCGCCGCGGAGGCCCAGGAGCCGCCCGACACGGCCGACCGCTGCGTCGTCGACGTCACCTCGGACGTGAGCAGCGTGCCGGTCCCGCTCGTCCACGCACCGGGGTAGGTGTTGCCGGTGTACCGCGTGTCGGCGAACGCTCCCGTGCTCCCGGCCAGCTTGCCGATCGTCCGGGTCCCTGCCGTCGCTGTGCTGCCCCAGGTCAGCGCGATCCGGTAGCCCGACGTCGGCGCCGGGTCCGTCAGCCGGCCGACGACGAAGGTCGTGCTGCTCGCGGAGCCGTTCGGCAGGAGGGTCGCCGTCATCGCGAGCCGGTCGTCGGTGCCGTCGAAGGACGGCACGGTGCGCCCGCTCACGGTCGCCACCCCGGGCTGGACGCCGGCGGTCGCCTGGACGGCGTGGTTGCCCTGGGCGGACTTGTCCCGCCAGCACCCGACCGCCGTCGTCACCGTCCCGGAGCAGCCGGACGTCGCGAACAGCGTCGAGGGGTCCGCGCCGTCG
>JBQGCR010000785.1:0-2587 GCA_052038585.1 Kineosporiaceae bacterium | reverse complement strand
CTTCGGGATGGAGGCGGGCGAGCACCACGACGTGTCGGTCGCCGTCGCCGAGCGGACGCTCCTGCCCGCCCTGCTCGCGGCCGGCCCCGACGCCGTCCTCCTCGCCGACGGCTTCTCGTGCCGCACCCAGGCCGAGCACCTCGCCGCCACCCGCGCGACGACGCTCGCCGAGCTCCTCACGCGGTGATCACGATGGCGAGCCGTGACCCCGACGGTTCGTCGGCCGCCGGTGATCCATGACGCCGAAGGGGTGATCCATGCGCCCAGACGGTGATCCATGGCGACCAGGCCGTGATCCATGACGCCGAGCCGGTGATCCATGGCGTCGAGCCGGTGATCCATGCGCCCGGACGGTGATCCATGACGGCTCAGCCCTGATCGATGGAGCCGGCGCACGGTCGATGTCATGATCCATGGCGCACTGGCGTCGCCCTGGCAACATCGACCGCACATCGATCATGACATCGATCATGTGGTCGCCCGGTCCCCCTGGATGCCCGCCTCCGAGCCACCGCGCCCCCGTCGGAGCAGGCGGGGTGCGGGCCGTCGCGGCGGCCACGGGCCGCTTCGCGGATCGTGCGGCGATGCCTGCGGCCCAGCACCGCCGGGTGCGTGATCACCGCTCAACCTTGCATGATCACGGCTCTCACGTTCATGATCACCGCTCTCACGTTCATGATCACGGGGTGTCGCGGGTCGTCAGGTCGATCAGGGCTTGGCGCTTCAGCTCCTGCTGGCGCTCGTGGAGGCGGGCCCGGACGTCCTCGGGGGTGGCCGCGCGGCGGCGGCGCTCGTCGCGGGCGACGACGGCCCCGGTGGCGGCGACCCCGGCGAGTCCCGCCAGGCCGAGCCACTTCCACGTCCCCGCCGGCACCCTCGGACGTCGCATGGTCCGTAATGTAGCCATCCGTGAGCGGTTCCGCCCTGACCCTCGACGACGCGGTCGCGCTGACCCGCACCGGTGACCTGTGGCTCTTCCGCGGCCGGTCGTTCGCGGACCACGCGATCCGGATGACGACGAACGCCCCGGTCAACCACGTCGGCATGGCCGTCGTGCTCGACGACCTCCCGCCGCTCATGTGGCACGCCGAGCTCGGCAAGGGCCTCGTCGACGTGTGGACCGGCAGCCACCACCGCGGCGTGCAGCTGCACGACCTGCGCGACGCGGTCGTCCAGTGGTCCGGGCGCTACGGCCAGCGGCCGTGGTTGCGCCAGCTCAGCCCGGAGGTCGGCAGGCGCGAGGAGGACGCGGTCCTGACGACGATCGCGCGCCTCGACGGCACGCCGTTCCCGAGCACGGCGCGGCTCGCCGGGCGCTGGGCGCGCGGCCGGGCGCGGCGGGACGCCGGGCTGGAGAGCGTCTACTGCGCCGAGGTGGTCGCCGCGACGTACACGGCCATGGGGCTCCTGCCGGACGACCGGCCGGCGAACTGGTACGACCCGGGACGTTTCTGGAGCGGGGACGACCTGGACCTCCTGGGCGGGTTCCTCCTCGGCGAGGAGATCGACGTCGTCGTCCCCTGAGGCGGCCTCCCGATCTGCCCTCCACGGGGGAGCGGGGTGTGCGACCCTCTGGGCCCATGGGGCGAGGGGGATCTTCACGCACGTCACGCATGCGCCGGCTCGCCGGCGCCGTCGCGGTCGCCGTCGGCGGCACGCTGCTCACCGTCGTCGGGACGCCGCCGGCCCGTGCCGCGGACGTCCTGCCGACCGGGTTCGCGGACCGGGTCGCGCTCGGCGGGCTCGACTCCCCGTCGGCGGTCGAGTTCGCCCCGGACGGACGGGTCCTCGTCGCCGAGCGCACCGGCCTCGTCAAGGTCTACGACGGGCTGACCGACCGGACGCCGACCGTCGTCGCGGACCTCACGACCGAGGTCTACAACGCCTACGACCGCGGGCTGCTCGGGCTCGCGGTCGACCCGCAGTTCCCGGTGCGCCCGTACGTCTACGTCGCCTACGCCCACGACGCGCCGGTCGGCGGGACGGCGCCGGTGTGGGGCCGGCCCGGCGACCTGTGGGACGACTGCCCGAACCCGCCGGGGGCGAACACCGAGGGCTGCGTCGTCTCGGGCCGGGTCTCCCGGCTGACCCTCGCCGGCGACACCGCGGTGGCCGAGCAGGTGCTCGTCGAGGACTGGTGCCAGCAGTTCGCGTCGCACAGCATGGGCGACCTGACGTTCGGGCCGGACGGCTACCTCTACGCCTCCGCCGGCGACGGCGCCTCGTTCGGCTTCGCCGACTACGGCCAGGTCGGCAACCCCTGCGCCGACCCGCCGTCCCCGGCGGGCACCGACCTCACCCCGGCGACCGCCGAGGGCGGGTCGCTGCGGGCCCAGTCCGTCCGCCGGCCGGACGGCGAGCCCGCGAGCCTCGGCGGCTCCGTCATCCGCGTCGACCCGGACACCGGCGCCGGCGCGCCGGACAACCCGCTGGCGTCGAGCAGCGACCCGAACCGGCGCCGGGTCGTCGCGTACGGCCTGCGCAACCCGCTGCGGCTCACCTTCCGCCCCGGCACGCACGAGCTCTACGTCGGCAACGTCGGGGCCGGCGCGTGGGAGGAGGTCGAGCGGGTCACCGACGTCCGCAC
>JBQGCR010000784.1:0-2057 GCA_052038585.1 Kineosporiaceae bacterium | reverse complement strand
ACCCGGTCGAGGCGCGCGTCGCCGCGGAGACGGCCGCGCGGGTGCGGGCGCCGGCGCCCCACGCCCGGACGATCGCGCCCTTGGTGACGCCGTTGCAGCGGCAGACGGTCGCCCGGTCGGGGATGAGCGTCGGGTCGTCGGCGACGGGCGCGGCGGCGGCCGCGACGAGCAGGTGGGTGCGGTCGGCCGGGGCCGTGGCGCGGCGGTCGACGAGCAGCGCGAGGTCGGCGGCCGCGCGGGGGTCGCCGACCGCGACCGCGCCGGTGACGACGCCGTCGCGGACCACGGCCTTGACGTACCGGCCGGCGGCCGGCTCGAGGAGCTGGACCACCTCGACGCCGTCGTCGTCGCACCACGGGTCGACGTGGGTCTCGCCGGTCGCCGCGACCTCGACGTCGGCGGCCTTGAGCCGCGTCGCGAGCGGCTGCGGGACGTACCGCGCCCCGCCGTCGGCGCCGGTGAGGCGGTCGGCGAGCACCCGGGCCTGCGCCCAGGCAGGGGCGACGAGCCCGCCCGGGACGCCGTCGTGCTCGGCGCAGTCGCCGAGGGCGTGCACCCGCGGGTCGCTCGTCGTCAGGGTGTCGTCGACGACGACGCCGCGCCCGCAGGCGAGGCCGGCGTCCGCCGCGAGCCCGGTGCGGGCCCGCACGCCGACGCAGACGACGACGACGTCGGCCGGCACCCGGCGGCCGTCGGCGAGCACGACCGCCTCGACCCGGCCGGCGGGGGCCTCGACGGCGGTGGTCAGCGCGCCGGTGAGCACCCGGACCCCGGTGCGCCGCAGCGTCCGGGCGAGGACGGCACCGCCGGCGGCGTCGAGCTGGCGCTCCAGGACGTGACCCGCGGCGTGCAGCACCGTGACGGCCAGGCCGCGGCGGGCCAGCCCGCGGGCCGCCTCGAGACCGAGCAGGCCGCCGCCGACGACGACCGCGGTGCGCGCGTTCGCCGTCGCGGCGACGATCTCCCGGCAGTCGTCGACCGTGCGCAGCGCGTGGACGCCGGCGGCGCCGATCCCGGGGACCGGCGGCAGGACGGGCTCGGCGCCGGTCGCGAGGACCACCCGGTCCGCCGCGACGCACCTGCCGTCGTCGAGGTGCACGCGCCCGCCGGCGACGTCGAGCCGGGTCGCGTGGGTCCCGAGGCGGACGTCGACGCCGCGGGCCGCGAGGGCCGCGGGGTCGCTCAGGGTCAGCGCGCCGACCTCGGCGCGCCCGGCGCGGGCCTCGGACAGCAGCACCCGGTTGTAGGCGCCGTAGGGCTCGCCGCCGACGACGGTGAGCCGGACGTCGCGCCGGGCCCGCCCGTCCGCCGCGCGGGCGAGCACCTCGTCGACGAGCCGGCCGCCCGCCATCCCGTGGCCGACGACGACGACGTCGAGGGCGTCGCGGTGCAGCACTCAGACCACCTCCACGCGTGCGGCGCACGCCTTGAACTCGGGCATCCGCGAGACCGGGTCGAGCGCGTCGTTCGTCAGGAGGTTCGCGCTGCCCTCCCCGGCCCAGTGGAACGGCATGAAGACCGTGTCGGGGCGCACGGCCGTCGTCACCCGCGCGGCGGCCACGGTGCTGCCGCGCCGGGTCGTCACCGTGACGCCGTCGCCGTCCTGCGCACCGATCGACTGCGCGAGAACGGGATGCAGCTCGACGTACGGCCGCGGGGAGGCGGCCGCCAGCTCCGGGACGCGCCGGGTCTGGGCGCCGGACTGGTAGTGCTGGAGCACCCGGCCGGTGGTCAGGTACACCGGTGCGCCCGGCCGCAGGTCGTCCGCGACCGGACGGTGGTCGACGGCGACGAAGCGGGCCCGGCCGTCGGGCGTGGCGAAGGCGTCGAGGAAGAGCCGGGGCGTCCCGGGGTGCGGCGCCGCACCGGCGTCGGCGGCCGGGCACGGCCAGTGCAGCACCTCGCCGGCGTCGAGCCGGTCGTAGGTGATGCCGGAGTAGTCGGCCGTGCCGCCGGCGCTCGCCCGGCCGAGCGCCGCGAACGCCTCCGCGGCGGTGGCGGGCACGACCCCGGGCCGGCCGAGCCGCCGCGCGAGGTCGGCGAGGACGGCGAGCTCG
>JBQGCR010000783.1:0-7342 GCA_052038585.1 Kineosporiaceae bacterium | reverse complement strand
GGTGGACGACGGCCTGCGCGAGGACGATCCGCGCCTCGGGCATGCCGATGAGCTGCACCGCCTGCGCCGCCGCGACGGCCGTCTGCAGCGCCGTCGGGTCGGCCATGCCGACGTCCTCGCTCGCGGCGATGACGATCCGGCGGGCGACGAAGCGGGGGTCCTCCCCCGCCTCGAGCATCCGGGCGAGGTAGTGCAGGGCGGCGTCGACGTCCGAGCCGCGGATCGACTTGATGAAGGCGCTCGCGACGTCGTAGTGCTGGTCGCCCGCGCGGTCGTAGCGCACGGCGGCGACGTCGAGGGCGCGCTCGGCGTCGGCGAGGGTCACCGTCACCGGTCCGGCGTCCCCGTCCCCGTCCCGGTCGAGCGCGACGCCGGCCGCCGCCACGAGCGCGGTGAGGGCCCGCCGGGCGTCGCCGCCGGCGAGGCGGACGAGGTGGTCGAGGGCGTCCGGGGCGACGACGACGGAGCCGGCGAGCCCCCGCTCGTCGGCGGCGGCCCGCTCGAGCAGGCCGCGGACGTCGTCGTCCTCGAGCGGTCGCAGGGTGAGCAGGAGCGAGCGGGACAGCAGCGGGGCGACGACGGAGAACGACGGGTTCTCGGTCGTCGCGGCGACGAGCACGAGCCAGCGGTTCTCCACCCCGGGCAGCAGGGCGTCCTGCTGGGCCTTGGTGAACCGGTGGATCTCGTCGAGGAAGAGCACGGTGCGCACGTCGCGGCGGTCGCGGGCCTCGCGGGCCTCGTCCATCGCCTTGCGGACGTCGCGGACGCCGGCGGTCACGGCCGACAGCTCGACGAACCGCCGGCCGGTCGCCCGGGACACCACGTGGGCGAGCGTCGTCTTGCCCGTCCCGGGGGGACCCCACAGGATCACCGACGCCGGGCCGGCGAGGCCGTCGCCGCCCTCGACGAGCCGGCGCAGCGGCGCACCGGGGGCGAGCAGGTGGGCCTGGCCGACGAGCTCGTCGACGCTCGCCGGCCGCATCCGGACGGCGAGGGGGTCGCCGGGCCGCGGCCCGGACGCGGGCGTCCCCGGGGCGTCCGCACCCACGGCGTCGAACAGGTCGCTCACCCCTGCCACGCTATCGGGGTGCTCCTGCGTCTCGGTGGCCTCGTCGCCCGCCGGCCCCGGTCCGTGCTGGCCGTGTGGGCGGTCGCCGTCGTCACGGCCGTCGCCCTCGCCGTCGGCGGGGTCGCCGGCCAGACGCTCTTCGACCGGCTCGGCAGCGGCCAGCCCGAGGTCCCGGGCGACGCCGCGGACGGCCGCGACCTGCTCGAGGCGACCCGGCAGAGCGGGTCCAGCGTCCAGGCGGTCCTCGACCGGGTCGACCCGCGCGCCCCGGCGACCCAGGCCGTCGTCCTCGCCGCCGCGGCGGACGTCGCCGGGTACGAGGGCGTCGACGCCGTCCTCACGCCGTGGCCGCCCGCGGGCGCCGACGTGGACGGCGAGGCGTTCGTCGCGGCCGACGGCCGCGCCGTCCTCGTCACCGTCGTCCTCGACCGCGGCCTGCCCCGCGAGGCCGACCGCGAGCTCCAGGACCGGGTGGCCGACCGGCTGCGGGCGATGGGCGACGACGTCCTCGGCAGCCGCGCCCTCGCCGGCAGCGTCGACATCCTCGTCGAGGAGGTCACCGACCAGGTCGAGACGGACCTGCGCACCGGGGAGCTCGTCGCGCTGCCCGTGAGCCTGCTCGTCATGGTGCTCGTCTTCGGCGGTCTGCTCGCCGCCGGGCTGCCGGTCGTCGGGGCGCTCGCCTCGATCGCCGGGGCGCTCGGCACGCTGCTGGGGTTCTCCTACCTGCTCGACCTCGACTCCAGCGTCGTCTCCGTCGTCTCCGTCCTCGGGCTCGGGCTGTCGATCGACTACGGCCTGCTCCTCGTGAGCCGGTTCCGCGAGGAGCTGAGGGCCGAGCCGGACGGTCCGGACGCCGTCGCCAGGGCGCTGGGTCGCACGCTCGCCACCGCCGGGCGGACGGTCGCGTTCAGCGCGGTGACCGTGGCGATCGCCCTGTCCGGGCTGCTCGTCTTCGGCGCCGACATCCTGCGGGCGGTCGGGGCGGCGGGCGTCAGCGTCGTCGTCGTCGGGCTGCTCACGGCGCTCACCCTCGTGCCGGCGCTCCTCGCGCTCGCCGGGCCGCGCCTCGTCCGGCCGGGCAGCCTGGCCCGGGTCCCGGTCGTCGGGGGGCTCGTCAGCCGGTTCGGCGACGTCGCCCCCGAGCACGGGGCGTTCTCCCGGCTCGCCGCCCGCGTGCAGCGCCGGCCCGTGCTCGTCGCGGTCGCCGTGCTCGCCGTCCTCGTCGCCCTGGCCCTGCCGGTGCTGCGGATCCAGCTCGTGGCGTCCGGGGTGCAGCTGCTGCCGCGCGGGCAGGAGCAGCGCGAGCTCTTCCTCGCGGTCGAGGAGCGGTTCCCCGCGGCCGCCGCCCCCGGCGTGGAGCTCGTCTCCCCCGCCGGGACGCAGCCGCTCGAGGCCCTGGCCGCGCCCGTCGCGCGGGTGCCCGGGGTCGCGTCGGTGGACCCGGTGACGACGCAGGGTCCGGACGGTGCGCAGGTGGCCGTCCTCGGCGTCCGGCTGTCCGTCGACCCGGACTCGGCGGCGGCCCGCGACGCCGTGCGGGAGGTCCGTGCGATCGCGCCGGACGACGGGACCGTGCTCGTCACCGGCGGGACGGCGGCCCTCGTCGACTACCTCGACGACCTGCGGGCGCGGGCACCGTACGCCGTCGGCCTCGTCGTCCTCGCCACGTTCGTCCTGCTGTTCCTCATGACCGGCTCGGTGCTCGTGCCGCTCAAGGCGCTGCTCATGAACGTCGTCTCGCTCGGCGCGAGCCTCGGCGTGCTCGTGTGGGTGTTCCAGGACGGGCACCTGTCGGGGCTGCTCGACTTCACCCCCGCGGGCGGGATCGACACGACGATCCCGCCGCTCGTCGTCGCCTTCGGGTTCGGGCTGGCGATGGACTACGAGGTCTTCCTCCTCGCCCGGATCAAGGAGCTGCGCGACGGCGGGCTCGCCAACGACGCCGCCGTGGCCGCGGGCCTGCAGCGCTCGGGGCGCATCATCACCTCCGCGGCGCTCATCATCGTCATCGTCTTCGGGGGGTTCGTCGCGGGACAGCTCCTGCTCATCAAGCAGACCGGCGTCGCGCTCGCGGTCGCCGTGGCGGTCGACGCGACGCTCGTGCGGATGCTCCTCGTCCCGGCGACGATGACGCTGCTCGGCGAGTGGAACTGGTGGGCGCCCGGTCCGCTGCGCCGGCTGCACGACCGCTTCGGGGTCTCGGAGGGTGCTGTTCCCGTCGGCGCGCCGGCACCGGCTCGTGCGGCGGGACCGGCCCTTGCGCCCGGACCGGAGCCGGAGCCCGGGCCGGCACCTGAGCCGACACCCGAGCCGGAGCCGGCACCCGAGCCGCAGTTGGAACTCGAAGCGGAGTCCGAGCCGGAGCCCGAGCCGGCACGCGAGCCCGACGTCGGGCTCGACGGTCCGCCCCGACCGACCCTCTCTGCGGCCGCCTTCTGCGACGACCTCGTGGCGCGCGTGCCGGACCTCGCGGGGACCGTCGCCCGGCATCGGGACCACGCCGGCGGCGTCCTGCCGCACGCGGTGTCCTCAGGACTGCTCCAGGCCGCGGAGGACCTCTACCACCGGGGCCGCGAGGCCGACCTCGCCGCGCTGCTCGACGCGGTGGACCGTGGCGTCACCGACGGCGAACCCGCACTGCGCGAGGCCCTCACGCTCTCGTTCGTCGAGAGCGCGGGCGTCGGCCGCGGCGAGCAGAGTCCCTTCCTGGCGACCTGGCCGGCCCGCCTGCGCACCCTGCTGACGACCCGCCGGGACGTGACCCGCCGCGCCACCACCTCTCCCCC
Source organism: Kineosporiaceae bacterium (assembly GCA_052038585.1). Lineage (GTDB taxonomy): Bacteria > Actinomycetota > Actinomycetes > Actinomycetales > Kineosporiaceae > JBQGCR01. The sequence continues at coordinate 3,484 of JBQGCR010000783.1, read as the reverse complement.
GTGATCATGCGCTCGGCGGCGGCGATCATGCATCTCGCGGCAGTGACCACGCGGATGTCGCCCCGGCTGTCGGGAGGCGGTCCGGGTGATCCGCGGACCCGAGCCTCGGCCGGCGACGTGACCCGCGTTCCGGGGAGGTCGTCGGTGCGACTCGACGGGTCCGTGCACCACGGCGTCGACCAGGCGATGCGCCTAGCGGCCCCGGATGGGCTCCGGTCCTGCACCGCGACCGCGCGGCGTCCCACCTCGGATCCCTGTCGGCCAGGGCGACCAGGCGGCCCATGATCGATGTCATGATCCATGTGCCGCTGACGTCGTCCTGGCGACACCCACGCGCCATGGATCATGACATCCACCGCGCGCCGGCTCCATCGATCGCGAGTAGGCGTCCATCGATCACCTCGGCGCGCCATGGATCACCAGCGTCACGCCATGGATCACCCCGCCCGCGCCATGGGTCACCGCGCCCGCGCCATGGATCACCGCGCCCGCGCCATGGATCACCGCACCCGCGCGGGGGATCACCGCTCGGGGCGGTGGGAGGTAGGAGGTGCGGTCAGGCGGTGAGGGCGGCGAACTCCTCGGGGTAGGTCGCCCGGCCACGGGGCGGGTCGCCCGCGCCGGGGAGGGCGAGGGCCTGCACCTCGTCACCGTCGCCGTACGGGGTGCTCACGCCGAGGTCGCGGGCAGGCGTGAACCCGAAGCGGCCGTAGAACGCCGGGTCGCCGAGGACGACGACGAGCCGCTCGCCGGCCAGGCTCGCCGCGCCGAGGAACGCCTCGACGAGCGCCGTGCCGACGCCGACGCGCTGGTGGGACGGGACGACGGCGAGCGGCGCGAGGGCCAGCGCGTCGCCGTCGCCGACGCGCAGCCGGCTGGCGAGCAGGTGCCCGACGACGGCGTCGTGGTCGACGGCGACGAGCGAGAACGCCGGCAAAGCAGCCGGTCCCGCTGCGAGGGCCTCGACGAGCCTCGCCTCGGCCGGCGTCGGGAACGCCGCCTCATGGACGGACCGCACGGCCGCGGCGTCGTCGGCGGCGGCGACCCGGACGAGCACGGGCGAGGTCGCGACACGCCGGCCCATCAGGCGCCGGCCCCGGTCGTGCCCTGCCCGCCGTCCTGCCCGCCGTCCTGCCCGCCGTCCTGCTTGGGCTTCGGCGTGGCGTCGACGCCGGCCTCCTTGCGCTGCTCCGGCGCGATCGGCGCCGGCGCACCCGTGAGCGGGTCGTACCCGCCGCCGGACTTGGGGAAGGCGATGACGTCGCGGATCGACTCCGAGCCGGACAGGAGCATGACGATCCGGTCCCAGCCGAACGCGATCCCGCCGTGCGGCGGCGCGCCGAACTTGAACGCCTCGAGGAGGAAGCCGAACTTCTCCTGCGCCTGCTCGGGCGTGATGCCCATGAGCGCGAAGACCCGCTCCTGCACGTCGCGGCGGTGGATACGGATCGACCCGCCGCCGATCTCGTTGCCGTTGCAGACGATGTCGTAGGCGTAGGCGAGCGCGTTGCCCGGGTCCTGCTCGAAGGAGTCGACCCACTCCGGCTTCGGCGAGGTGAACGCGTGGTGCACCGCGGTCCAGGCGCCGGCGCCGACGGCGACGTCACCGGCCTCCGTCGCCTTCGCGCTCGGCTCGAAGAGCGGCGCGTCGACGACCCAGACGAACGACCAGGCGCTCTCGTCGACGAGCCCGACCCGGCGGGCCACCTCGAGGCGGACGGCGCCGAGCAGCGCGCGGGACGGGGCGGTCTCGCCGGCGGCGAAGAACACGCAGTCGCCCGGCTGCGCCCCGACGTGCGCGGGCAGCGCCTCCCGCTCGGCGTCGGAGAGGTTCTTCGCGACCGGGCCGGAGAGCGTGCCGTCCTCGCCGACGAGCACGTACGCCAGGCCGCGGGCGCCGCGCTGCTTGGCCCAGTCCTGCCAGGCGTCGAGGGTCTTGCGCGGCTGGGAGGCCCCGCCGGGCATGACGACGGCGCCGACGTACGGCGCCTGGAAGACGCGGAAGCCGGTCTGCGAGAACAGGTCCATGCACTCGACGAGCTCGAGGCCGAAGCGCAGGTCGGGCTTGTCCGAGCCGTAGCGGCGCATCGCGTCGGCGTACGTCATCCGCGGGACCGGCGTCGAGATCTCGTGCCCGACGAGGCGCCACAGCGCGACGAGCACCTCCTCGGCGACGGCGATGACGTCGTCCTGCTCGACGAAGCTCATCTCGAGGTCGAGCTGGGTGAACTCGGGCTGCCGGTCGGCGCGGAAGTCCTCGTCCCGGTAGCAGCGCGCGATCTGGTAGTACCGCTCGAGGCCGGCGACCATGAGCAGCTGCTTGAACAGCTGCGGGCTCTGCGGCAGCGCGTACCAGGAGCCGGGCGCGAGCCGGGCGGGGACGATGAAGTCGCGCGCGCCCTCGGGCGTCGAGCGGGTCAGGGTCGGGGTCTCGACCTCGACGAAGTCGTGCCCGGCGAGCACCTCGCGGGCGGCGCGGTTGACGGCGCTGCGCAGCCGCATCGCCGCGGCGGGCGCCGGCCGGCGCAGGTCGAGGTAGCGGTAGCGCAGCCGCGCCTCCTCGCCGACCTCGACGTGCTCGTCGATCTGGAACGGCAGCGGCGCGGCCTCGTTGAGGACGACGACCTCGGCGGCGACGACCTCGATCTCGCCCGTCGGCAGCGCCGGGATCTCGTTGCCCTCGGGGCGGCGGCTCACCTCGCCGCGCACCTGGAGGCAGAACTCGTTGCGCAGGCCGTGCGCGACGGCCTCGTCCCGGACGACGACCTGGACGACGCCGGAGGCGTCCCGCAGGTCGAGGAACGCCACGCCCCCGTGGTCGCGGCGCCGGCCGACCCACCCGGCGAGGGTGACGGACTGTCCGACGTGCTCGGCGCGCAGGGCGCCGGCGGTGTGGGTGCGCAGCACAGGTGACCTCTCGGTTCGGGGCGGGGGACCGACCGGTCATCCTACGCGGGACCGGCCGGCGCCCCCGTCACGAGGCGTCGGGCGCGGACGTCACCAGCGGCCGTGGACGTGCTCTCGCACCTGCTCGTCGTAGATCCTGCGGACGGCGTCGGCCTGCTCGGCGGTGAGCGCCGGCACGTCGGCGGCCGCGGCGTTGCCCCGGGCCTGCTCGACGTTGCGCGCGCCGGGGATGACGACGCTCACGCCCGGCTGGTCGACGATCCAGCGCAGCGCGAAGGCGGCCGTCGGCACGCCCGCCGGGGCGAGGCCGGCGACGTCGCGCGCGGCGGCGACGCCCACCTCGTACGGGACGCCGGAGAACGTCTCGCCGACGTCGAAGGCCTCGCCGTGCCGGTTGTACGTGCGGTGGTCGTCGGCGGAGAACGTCGTCCGCTCGTCGTAGCGCCCCGACAGCAGGCCGCTCGCGAGCGGCACCCGGGCGATGATCCCGACGCCGGCCTCGCGGGCGGCGGGCAGCACCTCCTCGAGCGGCTTGAGCCGGAAGGCGTTGAGGATGATCTGCACCGTCGCGACGTGG
>JBQGCR010000782.1:0-4748 GCA_052038585.1 Kineosporiaceae bacterium | reverse complement strand
GTCGCCAGCGAGGCGCCGACCTGCTCGGCGAGGCCCGCGGACTCGGCGAGGTCGACAGCCCGGTCCAGCAGCGGGAGCGCGGACGCGTTCCGGAGCGCCTCGTGCTCCTCGGACGCCACCGCGCGCAGACCCCGCACCACGCCCTCGACGACGGCGACGTCCGCCGACCGGGCACGCGTCCGGGCCCAGCGCAGCATGGTGCGGACCACGGCCCGGGTATCAGGCGTCCCCGCCAGGGTCTCCTTGTAGAGGGCGTCGGCTTCGGCCACGATGTCGTCGACCTGCGGTGCGTCCATCCGTCCACCGTCCGGTTCGTCGGGGAAGCGGCACGACGCTACCCGCTCAGCGAAGGAGCCCGCATTGGCCGTGTCGGAGCGCCCGTGGCTGGAGCAGTCGGGCTACCAGGTGAGCAAGGACGAGACCTTCGAGCCGCGCGACCGCGAGCAGCAGCAGGTCGACGCGCGGGCGGTCGGTGTCCAGGCCGAGTCGCTGGCCGGCTCGGACGGCAACGTCGAGCTCGACCTCGAGGCGCTGCTCGCGCTCCAGGCGCGTCGCGACCCGGGCCTGCAGGGCGTCGACGGACCCGACGTCCTGCAGTTCGCCGTCGTCCGCGAGGCGCCGACCCCCATCCCCGTGCACGACGGCGTGCTCCTCGTCCGCGACAGCATCGACCCGGACCTGCTCGACTCGGTGCTCGTCGAGCTCGACGCCGACCGGTCGGACGTCGAGAAGCTCGCCGACCGGCCCGGCCTGCTGCGCATCGGCTCCGAGCGCGACGCCGACGCCCTCGCGCGCTGCGCGCGGCGGGTCCGCGCGGCCGGCCACCAGGCCTCGGTGGACCACGTCACCCCGCTGCGCGTGCTCATGAAGATCAAGGGAGCCCAGTCGCCGTCGTCGGCGACGGGGTACGTCCTGCCGTCGGCCTCCGCCGCCGAGGACGTCACGGTCGCCGTCCTCGACACCGGCGTCACCGACCTCGTGCGCGACGACGGCTGGCTCGACGGCGTCGCCGCGGCCGCCGGCCCGACGCACGTCGACCCGCTCGACGCCTTCCCCCTGCCCCGCGGCGACGGCTACCTCGACGAGGCGGCCGGCCACGGCACGTTCGTCGCCGGGGTCGTCCAGCAAGTCGCGCCCGCGGCGAGGATCGTCGTGCGGCGGGTCGTCGACAGCGACGGGATCGGCAGCGAGGTCGCCGTGGCCCAGGAGCTGGTCCGCGTCGTCCGCGACGAGGGTGCGCGCATCGTCAACCTCTCCCTCGGCGCCCGGACCGTCGACGACCAGCCGCTGCTCGCGATCGAGGTCGCGCTCGACGTGATCCAGAAGTACGGCGCCCTCGTCGTCGCCGCGGCGGGCAACCGCGGGGACAGCACGCCGTGCTTCCCGGCCGCGTCCAAGCGCGTCGTCGCCGTGGCCGCCCTGCGTGCGGACGGCAGCCCGGCGCCGTGGTCGAGCCGTGGGCACTGGGTGGACTGCTCGGCCGTCGGCGAGGGCGTGCTCTCGACGTTCGTCCAGGGCAAGGAGGAGTCCGACCCGGACGGCACGCCGGACACGTGGGAGGACGACCACCCGTGGGCCGTGTGGAGCGGCACGTCCTTCGCCGCACCCCAGGTGGCCGGCGCCGTGGCCCGCCTCCTCGGGACGGGCCGCTACAAGAGCCCGCGCGAGGCCTACCGCGCGCTGCTGCGCCGTGGCGGCACCGGACCGTTCGGCCACCCGGTCCCCGACTTCGGCGTCCCCGTCTACGTGCTGCCGGGTACGCCGCCCGCCGGGGCGGGCCCGTCGACCTCCGCCTGAGGCGGGGCGGGCCTGCGTAGGCTCGCCGCATGACGGCCGACACCGACCACGTCTCCACCCACGCCGCCCAGGAGGACGCCCGCAACGAGGCCGTCCTCGTGTGGGTCGACGGACGCCTCGTGCCGCGGCCGCAGGCCGTCGTGTCGGTCTACGACTCCGGCTTCATGCTGGGCGACGGCGTCTGGGAGGGCCTGCGGCTCTACGACGGGCGCTGGGCGTTCGTCGACGAGCACCTCGACCGGCTGTTCGAGGCGGCGACCTACCTGGACCTCGACCTCGGGCGCACCCGCGCCGAGCTCGAGGCCGCCCTCGAGGAGACGGCCGCCGCGAACGGGATGACGACGGACGCCCACGCCCGGCTCATGGTGACGCGCGGGGTGAAGACGCGTCCCTTCCAGCACCCCCGCCTGTCGCAGCGGGGACCGACGACGGTCATCATCATGGAGCACTCCAGACCCGTTCTCCCGCGGCCGATCCGGATGGCGACGGTCCCCCACCACCGCGGGCTGCCGCTCACCCAGGACCCGAAGCTCAACAGCCACAGCAAGCTCAACTGCATCCTCGCGTGCATCGCGGCGGAGAAGGCGGGCGCCGACGAGGCGCTCATGCTCGACGTCCACGGCTTCGTCAACACCTCCAACGCCTGCAACGTCTTCGTCGTCCGCAAGGGTGAGGTGTGGACGTCCACGGGGGACTACTGCATGCCCGGCATCACCCGTGCGAAGGTCATCGAGCTCTGCCGCCAGGACGGCATCCCGGTGCACGAGAGGAACTTCGGCCTCCTCGAGACCTACTCCGCCGACGAGATGTTCCTCACCGGCACCTTCGGGGCGCAGACACCGGTCGGCGAGGTCGACGGCCGCGTCATCGGCACCGGCGGGCTCGGCCCGGTGACGGCGCGGATCCGCGAGCTCTACCGGGAGCTGGTGGGCCGGTGACCGACGACGTGACCGTCCGGCTCGCGATGTGGTCCGGTCCGCGCAACCTCTCGACGGCGCTCATGTACTCCTTCGCCGCCCGGGGCGACTGCGCCGTCTGGGACGAGCCGTTCTACGCCGCCTACCTTGCGGCCACCGGCATCGACCACCCGATGGCCGACGCGGTGGTCGCCGCGGGCGAGACCGACCCCGCCGTCGTCGCGCGTCGCTGCCTCGGCGAGGCCCCGGCCGGCCGGGAGGTGTTCTACCAGAAGCACATGACCCTCCACCTCGTCGACGGGTTCGACCGCTCGTTCCTCGCCGGGCTCACCAACGCGTTCCTCGTGCGGCACCCGGCGGACGTCGTCGCGAGCTACTCCGCCAAGCGGGAGCACCCGACGCTGGCCGACCTCGGCTTCGTCCAGCAGGCCGAGCTCTTCGATGAGGTCGCGGACCTCACCGGCGAGGCCCCGCCCGTCGTCGACGCTGCCGACGTCCTCGCCGACCCCGCCGGCACGCTGCGCCGGCTCTGCGAGCGCGTCGGCATCGCGTGGACCGACGCGATGCTCTCCTGGCCGCCCGGGCCGAAGCCGTACGACGGTGTCTGGGCGCCGCACTGGTACGGCGCCGTCCACCGCTCGACCGGCTTCGACGCCCCGTCGCGCGACCGCCTGGCGCTCGACGCCGACGGCGAGCGTCTCGTCGAGCAGGCCCTGCCGCACTACGAGCGGCTGCTCGCCTTCCGCTGAGGGGTTGACACGCGACGCCGCGCGTGACTAACTACAACCAAATGGTTGTAGGAATGGGAACCGAGGACGACGTCGACCGGCTGTTCAAGGCCCTGGCCGACGCCACCCGGCGCGACATCGTCCGCCGGGCGATCGAGACGGAGCAGTCCGTCTCCGCCCTCGCCCGGGACTACCCCATCAGCCTGACCGCCGTGCAGAAGCACGTGTCGGTCCTCGAGGAGGCGGGTCTCGTGACACGTCGCCGGCAGGGACGCGAGGCGCTCGTCGCCGTGCAGCCCGACGGCCTGCGACGGGCGCGCGAGCTGCTCGACTCCCTCGAGGACCTCTGGCGGGGCCGCGCCGACCGCATGGCCGACGTCCTCGCCGACGACGACCCCCGCCCGACCGAACCCAGTGAGCGACAGGGAGATCCACCGTGAGCGTCACGAACGTCACCAAGGACCCGGAGAACCGGACGATGACCATCGTCACCGAGTGGGCGGTCCCGCCCTCCCGGGCGTGGCAGCTGTGGGACGACCCGCGCCAGCTCGAGCGCTGGTGGGGCCCGCCGACCTACCCGGCGACCGTCGAGAAGCACGACCTGTCCGACGGCGGCCGGGTCACGTACTTCATGACGAGCCCCGAGGGCGAGCGCTACCACGGGCTCTGGGACGTCGTCGAGGTCGACGCCCCGCACCGCCTCGTCGTCGACGACGCCTTCGCCGACGCCGACGGCAACCCCTCCCCCGACATGCCCAGGACGCGCACGGTCGTGTCGATCACCGAGCGTCCCGGCGGCTGCACGATGACGCTGACGTCGACCTTCCCCTCGACCGAGGCGATGGAGCAGATGCTCGCCATGGGCATGGAGGAGGGCATCGTCGGCGCCCTCGGCCAGGTCGACGCGGTCCTCGCCGCCTGACCTCCCGCGCTGACCCGCTCGGCTGATCCAGTCCACCCTCCCGCGCACCGATCTGCCTGTCGAGGGCCCGCACCGCGGGCGACGACGGACGGGGATCGCCATGGCACGCGGGCACGGACGGACAGGGGCCCAGTGGGTCGGCCTGGGACGGCAGGCCACGGGCGGCCAGGCACGCGACGGCCTGCTCGTCCTCGGGCTGACCCGACGGCTGGGCGACTCGGTCGCGGTGTGGTTCGACGTGCTGCCGGACCCTGCCGACGTCCCGGGCTGGGACGGTCTGGCCGCGACGCTGCGAGCCCGTCTCGAGCTGCAGAAGGTCCGCTCCGCCGTCCTCCTGAGGATGTCTCCGGACGACCCCCGGCGTCCCGGCCTGCACGCCTGGAG
>JBQGCR010000781.1:0-1938 GCA_052038585.1 Kineosporiaceae bacterium | reverse complement strand
GGCGTCGAGCTGTTCGAGCGCGAGGTGATGCCGGAGCTCGTCGACCGCGAGCGCCACGGCCACCTGTGGCACCTGCTGCGCGGCGAGTGAGCGCCGGGGTCCGACGCCGGTGATCCTCCCGCCGGAGCGGGATCCGCGGCTGACGACGCTCCGCCGCGGGGGCACGCTGACCGACGCCGACCACCGGCTGCTGGCGCTCTGGGCGGTGGCCTGCGCCGAGCGCGTCCTCCCGCTCGTCGAGGCGGAGCGGCCCGACGACCCCCGCCCCCGGGCCGCCCTCGAGGCGGTCCGGGGCTGGGTGCGCGGCGAGGTCGGGATGATGGCCTCGCGCGCCGCCGGCGGGCACGCGATGGGCGCTGCTCGTGACCTGCGGGGTGCCCCGCGGTTCGCGGCCTACGCCTGTGGGCAGGCGGCGTGCGTCGCGCACGTCGCGGCGCACGACCTCGGGGCGGCCGCGTACGCCCTCAAGGCCGTGCGGGCGGCCGCCTCTCCCGGCGAGGCGGAGGCGGCGGGGCGGGCCGAGTGCGCGTGGCAGCGCGCGCAGCTGCCCGACGCCGTGCGCGACCTCGTCCTCGACGACCAGGAGCGCCGCAACCCCCTGTGCTGGGACCTCTTCCACACCTGACCGCGGGGTGGGTGCGCGCGGAGAGGCTCGTCGTGGTGCGGCAACCCGGCACGTGCGGGGTTGTCGCGGTCGGGTCGGGTCGGCGGGTGCGGCAACCCGGCACGTGCGGGGTTGTCGCGGTCGGGTCGGGTCGGCGGGTGCGGCAACTCGGCACGTGCGGGGTTGTCGCTGTCCGGTCGGGTCGGCGGGTGCGGCAAGTCGGCACGTGCGGGGTTATCGAGGTCGGGTGGGGGTGGGGCCGGTCAGAGGAAGAGGGTCGGGTCGAACTCGTCGATCGGGATGATCCGGACGCGCGGCAGGGGCTCCTTGAACGCGCGGACGTCGTGCTCGAGGTCGAGCGCCTCGAGCCCACGGCCCACGAGGGCGTTGAAGGCCTGGTTGCGGAACTCGTCGAAGCCCGCGACCGCGACCTTGCGGCCGTCGAGGAGACCCTCGACCTGCGGCAGGAAGTCGCCGTCGTTGCTCACGAGCATCACGTCGGCCGAGCGCTCCTGCAGCGCCTCGAGCGTGCGCTGGATCGCGACGTCGACGACCTTGACGCCCGGGTCGCCGGACAGCGGCACCGGGCGGTAGCCGATGGCGAGCAGGGCCTGGACGAAGGACATCGGCAGCTCGGAGTTGGCCGCGAGGAAGAACAGCCCGCGGGTCGGCTGCTGCCAGTGCTCCTCGGCGAACTTGAGGACCCGCTCCCACCGCGGGCGCTCCTCGGGCCGGGGCCGCCGGGCCAGGATCGCGTTGCCCAGGGTGGCGTCGATGTTCTCGCCGTCCACCAGCACGTAGGTCAGCCGGCCGCTCTCGTCCATGAGGGCAGGCTAGGGGTCGCGGCGGCCCGCGTCGCCCCCGGGGGCCGGTGCGGCCCGGCCCGGGCCGTCAGGTCGTGGGCTCGCCGGCGGCGGCCCGCAGGGCGGGGAGGAGCTCCTCGACCGGGCGGGAGGAGCGCACGACGACGATCTCGGTCTCGGGCGGCGGCGGGGCGGGGGAGCCCGACGGCGCAGCCCACCGTCCGACCTCGGCCATCGCCCGGCCGAGCTCGGCGCGCGCGCCGGCGGCGTCGGTGTGGCCCCGCAGCCACCGGCGCAGCACGTGGTTGTGGGCGGTGACGACGGCGCCCGCGAGGAGCTCGGCGCGCAGGTCGGAGGCCTCGCTCTCACCGGTCAGCCGGCGCAGGAAGACCCGGAAGGTGCGGTGGTAGGGCAGCTGGCTCGCGGCCTCGCGGTCGCGCAGGGCGGCGACCTGCCGGGTGATGCGGTAGCGCAGCCGGGCCCGGTCGCCCTCGGCCAGGTAGTGCTCGAGGACGAGCCCCGCGGCGTCGG
>JBQGCR010000780.1:0-6472 GCA_052038585.1 Kineosporiaceae bacterium | reverse complement strand
CCGACAGCTGCGCGGCCACCTCCGGCTCGGCGACGACGCGGACGCCGTCGTTCGCGTCGAGGAGCAGCGGCAGGCGCTCGCCGTCGAGGTGGTCGGGGTGGGCGTGGGTGACGAGGACGACGTCGAGCCCGCTGACCTCGTCGAAGCCGTGGCTGAACGAGCCGGGGTCGAGCAGGACCCGCGTTCCGGACGCCTCGACGAGCAGGCACGAGTGACCGAGGTGGGTGACGTCCATGCCGGTCACCCTTCCACGCAGCACTAGTCTTTGCACGAGCCCGTCACCTTCCGAAGGAGCCATCCCGCATGGGACGCGTGGTCGTCGACGTCATGCCGAAGCCCGAGATCCTCGACCCGCAGGGCAAGGCCGTCGCCGGCGCCCTGGCCCGGCTCGGGTTCGCCGAGTTCGGCGGCGCCCGGCAGGGCAAGCGCTTCGAGCTCGAGGTCGACGGCGAGGTGACCGACGAGGTGCTCGAGCGGGCCCGGGAGGCGGCGACGACGCTGCTGAGCAACCCCGTCATCGAGGACGTCGTGCGGGTGGCCCCCGCCTGAGGGCCCTCAAGACGGCCCCGCCGCGGGCCGACATCCCTCTCAGGACGCCCGCCGCGCCCTGCCGCAGCCCGCGGTCCCGCCGGTGGGCCGGGGAGGAAGCGTGGTGCGCGCAGGGCGGGGGAGGGTCTCCCGGTCGACGGCCGTGGCGGCCGCCGTCCTGGGTCTCGCCGCGCTCGTCTCCTCCCTGACGCCGGCGCAGGGCGCCGAGGGCGTCGCCTCCCTCGTCGACGACGGCGACGGCGTCGCCCTCTTCGACGCCTCCGTCCCCCTCGCCCCGGGCCACCCCCGGTCGGCGTGCGTGAGCGTCGCGGCGTCCGGCGCCGGCCCCCGCGACGCCGTCGTCCTCGCGGCGGTCGACGTCACCGGTCCGCTCGCCGCCGCCCTCACCGTCGAGGTCCGCACCGGGACCGGCGGCGGCCGGGGGGACTGCACCGGCTTCGTCGCCGAGGGCCGGCCGGTCTTCACCGGCACGCTCGCCGAGCTCGCCGTGTCCGGCGGCGTCGCGACCGGCTGGGTGCCCGCCCGGGCCGCCCGGCGCACCTTCTCCTTCACCGTCCGGCTGGCGGACGACGCCGTCCCCGGGACGCGGGGCTCGGCGGTCTTCGCCTGGCGCCTGGTCTCCGGGCCCGTCGACCCCCCGCCGCCGACCGGCCCGACCGGCCCCCCGACCGCACCGCCGACCACCCCCGGGGGCGGGGGCGGTCCGGGGCCGACGGCGACGCGCCCGCCGCGCCCGCCGGCGACGTCTCGACCGACGACGACGCCCACGCCGCGACCCACGACGCCCGGCCCGACCCCGACCGGGAGCCGGACGCAGACCCCCGCGCCGTCCCCGACGACGGCTCCGCCCCCGCCGGACGTCGACGTCGGGGCCCGCCCCGGCCCGGTCGCCCGCTTCGCCGCCCAGGTCGGCTCCTTCGTCGCCCGGGCCGTCGCCCCGTGGCTGCCGCCCGTCCTCGCCGAGCGGCTCGGCGCGACGATCACGAACACCGTCTCGCGGCCCACCCTGCCGCTCTCGGTCGTCCTGCTCGCCCTGCTCTTCCTCGCCGTGCAGCACCGGCTCGACCAGCGCGACCCCAAGCTCGCCTCCGCCGCGGTCAACCGGCGGGCGACCGAGCTGGAGTTCCCCGACCTCTTCGCGCCCGGGACCGACGACCCCCACGCCGCGGGGGGTGCCCGGTGAGCCGCCGCGCGGCCCCGGTGCCCGACCGGCGCACGGACGTCGGCGGGGAGGCCGTCCCGCTGAGCCGGCGCACCGGCGCGCTCGTCGCGGTCCGGGTCGTCCTGCTCCTCCTGCTCGCCGGCATCGCGGTGGACGCCGACCCGGCGCAGCTCGGCAGCCTGGGGACGCTCGCCGCCGTCCACGTGACGCTCACGGGGCTGCTGTCCGCCGTCGTCCTCACCGGGCGCCGCCGGCTCGCGGTCGTCGCGCTCGGCGTCGCCCAGCTCGCCGACGTCGTCGTCCTGTCCGTCCTCGGCGCGTACGCCCACGGGGCCGCGACCTCGGCCCTCGTGCTCGGCGCCTACCTCGTCGCGGTGAGCCTGCTCGCCTCGTTCCGCACCGGGGTCAAGCTCGCCGTGTGGACGACGCTCGTCGCCCTCCTCGTCAACGCCGCGCAGGACGCCCGGCTGCTCGGGGGCGGCGCCGGCGAGGTGCCCGCGTGGTCGGCCGTCGCGCTGCACCAGGTGCTGCTCTGGGTGCTCGTCCTCGTGACGTGCTCGGCGGCCGCCGTGAGCGAGCGGGAGCTGCGCCGACGCCGGGTCGACGCCGAGGCGCTGCGCGTCTTCGCGACCGTGCTGCACCAGGCCGAGGACCCGCGGCAGGTCGGTCGCCGGGTCGCCGGGTTCCTCGCCGAGGAGCTCGACGCGTCGCGGGTCTGCGTGGCCCGGCGCGGGGTGCACGGCTTCGAGGTGGTCGCCGGGGTCGGTCTCTTCCGGCCGGGCTCGGCGGTGCTGCCCGCGAGCCTGCCGCAGCACGGCCCGGCCTCCGCCGTCGTCGACCTCGTCCTGTCCAGCCGCGACCGGGTCCTCGTCCTGCGCCTGGACCCGGCCCGGGACCCGTGGCTCTGCGCCGTCATGCCCGGGGCCCGCCGGCTCGTCGCGCTGCCGCTCGCGGTGGGCGGGGAGGAGCCGGTCGTCGTCCTCCTCGAGCACGGCCGGGTGGGCGGCCGCCGCGTCGACCGGCGCTTCGTCGCCTCCGCCGAGCAGGCCGTCGCGACGGCGTCCCTGGCCCTCTCCCGCGCCGAGCTCCTCGAGCGGGCGCGGACCGCCGCCTCGACCGACGCGCTCACCGGGCTGGCGAACCGGCGGGTCTTCGACGACGCGCTGCGGGCGATGGTCCACGCGCAGCGCAGCCTCGGCGAGACGGGTTCGCTCGTGCTCGTCGACGTCGACCGGTTCAAGTCGATCAACGACACGTACGGCCACCCGACCGGGGACGAGGTGCTGCGGGTCCTCGCCCGCACCCTGCGCGCCGTCGCGCCCCGGTCGGCGACGGTCGCCCGCTACGGCGGCGAGGAGTTCGCCGTCCTCCTGCCCGCGACGGGCGGCGTCGAGGCCGCCGCGGTCGCGGAGCGCTGCCGGGCCGCCGTCGAGGTCATGGACGCCGCTGGCCTCGCGGTGACGGCGAGCTTCGGGGTCGCGTCGACCCCGGACGACGCCGTCGAGGCCGGCGCGCTCGTCACCGCCGCCGACGACGCCCTGATCCGGGCCAAGGGCGGCGGGCGCAACCGGGTCGAGACGGCGAGCGTGCTGAGCGCCTGAGCCCGACCCGGGCCCCCTTCCCCGGGCCCCCTTCCCCGGGGCCCCGTTCCCGGGGCCCCGTTCCCCGGGCCCCGCGGGGTCAGCGGCTGCGCGCCTCCCAGACGAACCGGCCGCCGGCGGCGAGGCCCTGGGTGCCGTCCCCGCCGCGGAAGGTCCACGTGATCCGGTAGGTCCGCGTCCCGGGCCCGGACGGCTGCCAGCCCGCGAGGCCGTCCGCCCACGTCGCGTGCGCGGTCCCGAGCGAGGCGAGCGTCGCGCCGGCCCCGGTGAGCCGCCGGGCGGGGACGAAGCCGGTGCACCGCACGTCGCCGCCGGTGCCGTCCTCGACCGTGACGTCGAGGTGGGGTCCGAGCGCGCCGCCGGCGTCCGCGACGTACATCCGCACGTCGGCGGCGAGGTCGCCGTCGTACCGGACGGCGACGCAGCGCACCTGCCCGTCGCCGGGCACGAGGCCGTCGGCGGTGAAGTACGCCTCGCCGGAGCCGTCGGCCCCCAGGGCGACCTGGCCGGCCGCCCAGGCGTTCGGGGCCGTGCGGGTCTGCGCGGTCACCGCGGCGGTCGAGGCCTGCCACACGACGAGGCCCGACCCGGCGAGCGCGAGCGGGACGACGAGCCAGCCGAGCCGGCGCCGGCGCGCCGACGGCTGCGGCTCCACCGGTCCCATGGCGGGTGTATCGGCCGTCCGGTGCCGCGGGTTGACCTCCGGCGGCGCCGGCCGGTCCGGCCCGTCACCCGTTCGCCCGCGCTGCCGCCGATCCGGTGACCGCGGCGCGCCGACCGGATGATGCGTCCCTTTCGCCCTCGGCAGGGGCGATGCGGGGGTGGTTCCGTCGATGCAGACGTCTCGTCCCCCCTCGTCCTCGTCATCGCCCCGGGAGCCGGATTGCCCACCGCCCTGACCGGCCTGCGCCGCAGGACCGCCGTCGTCGTCACCGTCCTGGCCCTCGTCGCGGGCGGGACGCTCGCCGTCGCGGGCGCCCCCGCACAGGCGGCGACGCCGGGTGCGACGCCGCAGCGCGTCATCGCGCACCCGGGCCTGCCGCCGGCCCGTCCGGCGACCGGCTACCCCGTCATCAGCGACCAGCCGCCGATCCAGGGCAACCGCGCCAAGGTCCCCCGGGAGGTCCTCTCGGCCGACCAGGTGGACCGCTACGTCGTCGCCGGCGGCAACTTCCTCACCGTCGAGCTCCAGGACGGCACGTCGATCAGCCGGCCGTACTTCACCGCCTGGAACCTCGACACCAAGCAGATCGCCTGCACGGGGACGACGTTCGACGGCGAGGTGCTCAAGGTGCTGCCGGGGGAGACGTGGGACGCGTTCTACGTCGCGGGCCGGTTCTCCAAGGTCACCGGGCCGGACGGCGTCGTCCGCACCCGCACCCGGATCGCGAAGCTGCGGCTGCCGGACTGCCGGGTCGACACGACCTTCACGTCCCCGACGCCGAACGGCAAGGTCGACGAGCTCGCCCTGCTCGGCACGCGCCTGTTCGTCGGCGGCGACTTCACGACGATCGGCGGACGGGCGGTGAGCACCGTCGCCGAGCTCGACGCGCGCACCGGTGCGGTGAACCCCGCGTTCTCGCTCGCCTTCTCCGGCGGGCTGACGTCCCGGCTGCGGGGCATGGCGGTCACCCGGGGCGGCACCCGCCTCGTCCTCGCGGGCCGCTTCGGCACCGTGACCCAGGGCGCGCGGTCCGTCGCGGCGCCGACCGCCGTCGTCGACGTCTCGGGCCCGTCGCCGGTGCTCACGGCCCACTCGACCACCGGGCTGACGAACCGGCGCGGCGCCGCCCTGACGGTCGCCGACCTCCAGGACGCCGCGGTGTCCCCGGACGGGACCCGGGTCGCCCTCGCCTACGGCACGGCCACGGACTCCGACTACGTCTACCTCGTCCCGACGACGGAGGCCGCGGCGGTGCGGCCGGTCTGGGCGCACTACATGCGCGACTCCTCCTTCGGCATCGGCATCTCGAACACCGCGGTCTACGTGACCGGCCACTTCTGCAAGCCCGACGGCGGCCCGGGCGCGAGCGAGGTCATGGCGCCGGTCGCCGGCATCACGAGCGACTGCACCGGCTCCTCGCAGACCGGGGGCGTGTGGCGCTCCAAGCTCGCCGCGCTCTCGCTCGCCGACGGCACCCCGCTCGCGTGGAACCCGGGCAACGGCTCCTTCCGCGGCGGCCAGGTCGTCACCGTGACCCCGCGCGGGCTGCTCGTCGGCTACGACGGCAACCGGACCGGCCTGCTCCGGGTCGGCGCGCTCGCCTTCTTCGACCTCGGTGTGCAGCAGGAGGACACGGCCGCGCCGGGTCCGGTGACGTTCACCGCTCCCGCCGCGGGGGCGAGCGTCGGCAACCCGATGACCGTCTCCGGCTCGGCGACGGACGACCTGCTCGTCCGGGAGGTCCGCCTCGCCGTCCGGGCGTCGGACGGCCGGTGGGTCCAGGCCGACGGCAGCCTCGGCGGCACCCGGTCCGAGACGGTCGTCCCCGCCGCGCACGACGGCACGTTCTCCGCGCGGCTCGTGCAGCCGGCCGGGTCGTACACGGTCGAGGCGGTCGCCGTCGACGTCACCGGCGCGGTGTCACCGACGACGTCGTCGGTGTCCTTCACGCAGACCGGCGTCGACGGCGTCGCCCCGACGACGACGCTCACCGCGCTGCCCCGCTACGACGTCGGCCAGCGGGTGCTCCTCGCCGGGACCGCGAGCGACAACGAGGCCGTCACCGCGGTGCGGGTGCGCGTGTCCGACGCCGCCGGCGCGTGGCTGCAGGCCGACGGCTCCTTCGGCGCGACCGCCGTGAACCTCCCCGTGACGAGCGACCCGGCGCTCCCCGCGCGGCAGGCCGGGTGGCAGGCCGACCTCGGGACGGCGCTGCCCGCCGGCACGTACCTCGCGTGGGTGCGGCTGTCCGACGCCGTCGGCAACACCGCCTCGGTGCCGCGCCAGCTCGTCGTCGGGCAGACCCCGCCGGCGGCCGCCGTCACCGCGCCCGGCGACGTCGTCGCCAACGGCGTCGCCCCGGCCCTCGCCGGCACCGCGTCCGACAACGACCGGGTCGCGACCCTCACCGTGCGGCTCACCGACGCCGCGGGCGCGTCCCTGCAGGCCGACGGGTCCTTCGCCGCGACGCCGGCGTCCCTGCCCGTCGCGGCCGAG
>JBQGCR010000779.1:0-5734 GCA_052038585.1 Kineosporiaceae bacterium | reverse complement strand
CAGCTCGGCCTCGGACGGCAGCCCGGCGAGCGCGGCGAAGAGCGCCGGCTGGCAGGCGACCGGGTCGCTCTGGCACTGCTGCGCGGCGGCCCCGACGGCGCCGAGGTCCTGCGCGATGGACTGCACGCCGCGGCTCGCCGTCGCCGCGGACCGGCCGGCGGTCGCGGTGGCGTCCGCGACCTCGTTCGCCGAGCCCGCGAGCGTCCCGGCACCGGAGGCCAGCCGCCGCGCGCCGGACGCGAGATCGCCTGCGCCGGAGGCGGACCGGCCGACGCCGGACGACAGCCGGTCGAGCCCGGACGCGAGGTCCGACGCACCCGCGTCGAGCCGGCGCGTCCCCGCGGCCAGCTGCCCGGCGCCGTCCGCCAGCTCCCGCGTCCCCGACGTCACCTGCCCCGCGCCGGAGGCCAACGACGCGGCGCCGTCCGCGGACTGCGTCAGCGCGTCCCGGATGCCGGAGAACCCGACGTAGAGGTTGTCGAGGTACGTCGTCGTCAGCGAGCGGTTGAAGACCGTCCGCGCGGTCGAGGTGATCGCGGACGTGAGCGCGTCGTCGAGCGCCCGAGACTCGTCCGTCGTCCGGACGTCGATCGTCGCCTGCCGCGCGGCGGAGGCGTCCCCGGCGGTCGATGTCGCGGCGGCGGAGAACGTCCGGGGGATGGTGACCACCGCGGTGTAGTCGCCGTCGGCGAGGCCCTCGCGGGCGTCGGAGGCGTCGGTGAGCACCCACGTGTAGTTCGAGCCCTCGTCGCTCGCACCGTCGACGAGCCCGGCCGCGAGCTGGCGACCGAGCGGCACGGTCTGCCCGTCGAGCTGCACCGGCTCGTCCTCGTTGACGACCGCGGCGGTGACCCGGTCGAGCCGGGACGTCGGGTCCCACAGCCCGGCGAGGAGCACGCCGCCGACGGCGAGCGGCACGAGGACGAGCCCGAGGAGGGTGAACCACGTGATCCGCCGGCTCGGGGTGGCGGGGGTGGGGCGGCGGGTCGTCATCGGTGCACCTCGTGCGTGGGCTCGAGCTCGAGCGGGTGGCTCTCGGCGTGGGGGAGGGTCAGCTCGGCGGCGCGGCCGGGCGGGGCGCCGTCGAGCAGCGCGCGGACGTCGCCGGCGTCGGCGCAGCCGACGACGAGGGTGACGCCGTCGACGGACGCCGCGGCGAGCCGCTGCGCGAGGGCGTCGGCGGCGACGGGGTCGGACACGTGGTCGACGTCGTCGACGACGAGGACGGCGGGCCGCTCGGCGAGCGCCTCCTCGACGACGCCGACGGGGTCCGGCTCCCCGGCGAGCCGGACGAGCCCGACCCGGCGGCGGACCGCGCCGGCCCGCTCCGGCACGGCGTAGCCGGCGACCTTGAGCAGCCCGGACGACGGCGCGACGCGTCCAGCCAGGGTGAGCAGCAGCGCCGACCGGCCGGACCGGTGCGGCCCGTCGACGACGAGCACGCCGCCGGCAGGGACGACGACGTCCACCCCGGAGTAGACGGTCCCGTGGGGCACGTCGAGCCGCAGGCCCTGCGCCGCGACGGCCGCGCCCGGGTCCTGCGGCGGCCACGACGCCATGGACAGCTCCTTGGCCAGCGCCTCGCCCTCGACGTCGAAGGACGGCAGGAGCCGGTCGAGCCAGCGGGGCATCCACCACGCCCGCTCGCCGAGCAGTTGCATGACCGCCGGCACGAGCGTCATCCGGACGACGAACGCGTCGACGAACACGCCGACCGCGAGCCCGAGGGCGATGGGCTTGATGTTCGCGTCCCCGTGCGGCACGAACGCCGCGAAGACCGCGATCATGATGAGCGCCGCGGCGGTGACGACCTTGCCGGAGCCGAGGAAGCCGCGGCGGACGGCGGCCCGCGCGTCCCCGCCGTGGACGTGCTCCTCGCGCATCCGGGAGACGAGGAAGACCTCGTAGTCCATCGCGAGGCCGAAGAGCACGCCCATGAGGATGATCGGCAGGAACGAGATGACCGGGCCGGTCTTGTCGACGTTGAGCAGGTCCGCGCCCCAGCCCCACTCGAAGACCGCGGCGACGGCGCCGAAGGACGCGCCGACCGACAGGAGGAACCCGACGGTCGCCTTGACCGGCACCCAGACCGACCGGAAGACCATCGTCAGGAGCACGAGCGACAGCCCGACGACGAGGAGGGCGAACGGCAGCAGCGCGCGGGCGAGCAGGTCGGAGATGTCGATCTGCACCGCGGTGACGCCGGTGACGGCGAGGTCGAAACCGTACTCGCGCTCGATCCGGTCGGCGGAGTCGCGCAGCTCGGTGACGAGGTCCTTCGTCGCCTGCGAGTCCGGCCCGCCCTCGGGCACCACCTGGAGGATCCCGGTGTCCGCCGTGGCGTTCGGCGTCGCGACCGGCACCGCGGCCACCCCGGGCAGCGCCTCGATCTCCCGCTTGAGGTCGGCCATGAGCCCCAGCGGGTCGGTCGAGGAGATGATCGAGCCGGTGACGATGAGCGGGCCGTTGAAGCCGGGCCCGAACTCCTCGCTGACGAGGTCGTACGTCACCCGGTCCGGGTCGCCCGCGGGCCGGGTGCCGGCGTCGGGCAGGGCGAGGCGCAGGTCGAGCGCGGGCACGGACAGGGCGAGGACGACGCCGAGGACCCCGACGACGGTGAGCACCGGCCGCCGCGTCACGCCCGTGACCCAGCCGCGCAGCACCCGGTTGCCCTGCGGCCCGTCCTCGAGGGTGGCCACGCGGCGCCGGCCCCGGCGGCCGAACAGGCTCGGCCGGGCCAGCCGGTCCCCGGCGAAGCCGAGCAGCGCGGGCGTCAGCGTGAGGGAGACGAGCACGGCCGTCGTCACGCCGACCGCGGCCGCGACGCCCATGACCGTGAGGAAGGGGATGCGCGTGACGCCGAGGCCGAGCAGGGCGATGACGACGGTGAGCCCGGCGAAGACGACGGCCGAGCCGGCGGTCGCCGTCGACCGGGCCGCGGACTCCTCGGGGTCCATGCCCGCCCGGACCTGGTCGACGTGCCGGGAGACGATGAACAGCGTGTAGTCGATGCCGACCGCGAGGCCGAGCATGAGCGACAGCAGCGGCGTCGTCGAGGAGACGGTCGCGAACGCCGTCGCGAGGAAGATGCCGGCCGTCGTGATGGCGACGCCGAGCAGGGCGACGACGATCGGCATGCCCGCCGCGAGCAGCGAGCCGAAGGTGAGGACGAGGACGACGAGCGCGACGGCGAGGCCGATCGCCTCCGTGGCGCTGACCTCGGGGACGGTGTCGGCGAGGCCGCCGACAGAGACCTGGCTCCCGGCGGGCAGTTCGGCCCGCAGGTCGGTGACGACGTCGTCGACGTCCTCGCGCAGCGTGGCCGGGATCGTCGACGCCTGGTCCTCGAGCTGGACCGCGACGATCGCCGCGGTGCCGTCGTCGGAGACGGTGCCGCTGACCTGCTCCCCGTAGGGGTCGGTCACGGCGGCGACCCGGTCGACGTCGCCGAGGGCGGTGACCGCCTCCTGGACCGGGCCGCGGACCGCCGGGTCGTCGACCCGCGTGCCGTCCGGCGCGACGACGACGACCTGCGCCGTCGCGCCGCTGACCTGGGGGAACGTCCGGGACAGGTTGTCCAGGGCCTCCTGCGACTCGGTCCCGGGGATGCGGAAGGTGTTGTCCGTGCCCTTGCTGAGCAGGCCGGTGGCGCCGCCGACGAGCGCGAGGAGGAGGAGCCAGGCGGCGACGACGACCCACCGGTGACGGTAGGCCCGGCGCCCGAGGGCGTAGAGGACGGAGGACACGCGAGCTCCCGGGGACTTTCGATACAGAACCGTATTCGATACAGGAGTGTATAGGATGCTGGCGTGACGGCACCCGCGCCCGCTCGGCGCACCCCGCGCCGCGAGGCGACCCGGGGCAAGCTCATGGACGCCGCCGCGGCGGTCTGCGCCGAGGTCGGTATCGGCGCCGCGAGCGTCGAGACGATCGCCGAGCGCGCCGGCTTCACCCGCGGCGCGTTCTACTCCAACTTCGCGACGAAGGAGGAGCTGCTGCTCGCGACCGTCGAGCGCGAGTTCGGGCAGTGGCTCGACGCGCTCGAGGAGCGGCTCGCCACCCTGCAGCTCCACCCGGGGGTCTTCGACTCCGACGAGCTCGGCGCCCTGCTCGTCACCGTGCTCTCGGCGCCGGAGGAGGACCCGACGTGGCACCGCGTCGTCCTCGAGTTCCGGCTCCTCGCGCTGCGCGACCCGCAGGTCGCCGTCGCCGCCCGCGAGCAGTCGGCCCGGATGTGCGCGCGCGTCACCGAGATCCTCGACCTCGCGCTCGACCGGCTGGGCCGCCGGCGGGCCCTCGGGCCGCAGGACACCCTCGCCGTGCTCCAGGGCACGTTCGAGGCGGTGCTGACGACGGTGCTCCTCGAGGGCGCCGACCTGTCCGGCCTCGCCGCCCGCATGCGCGCCCCGATGCTCGCCGCGATCCGCGCCGTCACCCGGACGGACTGATCCGACTCCCGGTCCCCGTCCGAGCGCGGGGCCTCAAGATCGAACAGATGCAGCGCTGAGGTACGGGTGCCCCGTACCTCAGCGCTGCCTCTTCGCGATCATGAAGCCTGAGTGCCGCTTCGCCACGCCTCAGCGCGCCGGTGCTTCGCCCGATCCCCGGACAGCCGAAAGGCCCGGCTCTGACGAGCCGGGCCTTTCGGTGTGGCGACCCCGACGGGACTCGAACCCGCGACCTCCGCCGTGACAGGGCGGCGCGCTAACCAACTGCGCTACGGGGCCTCGATGTGGTGCATCAAGACCGGTACTGCGTGCCCCCAACGGGATTCGAACCCGTGCTGCCGCCTTGAAAGGGCGGAGTCCTAGGCCACTAGACGATGAGGGCCCCGTTCGAGGACGTCGTCAGCATAGGGGACTCCGGGCCCGACCTCCAAAACGAGTTCCCGGCCCACGTCGCGGGGTACGGACACAGGGCAAGATCACACAGGCAGACCGAGGAGGACCACCGTGCAGGAACGCACCATCGGCGACGTCCGGGTGTCCGCGATCGGGCTCGGCGGCATGCCGATGTCGATCGAGGGCCGCCCCGACCGCGAGCGCTCGATCGCCACGATCCACGCCGCGCTCGACGCGGGCGTCACGCTGATCGACACCGCGGACGCCTACCACCGCGACGCCGGCGAGGTCGGCCACAACGAGACGCTCATCGCCGAGGCGCTGCGCTCGTACGGCTCGGGCGCGGACGGCGTGCTCGTCGCGACGAAGGGCGGGCACCTGCGCCCCGGGGACGGGTCGTGGACGAAGAACGGCCGGCCCGAGTACCTCAAGGAGGCCGCTCAGGCCTCGGCGAAGCGGCTCGGCGTCGACGCGGTCGGGCTCTACCAGTTCCACCGGCCCGACCCGGACGTGCCCTACGCCGAGTCCGTCGGCGCGCTGCGCGACCTGCTCGACGCCGGGACGATCCGGATGGCCGGCATCTCCAACGCCGACCCCGACCAGATCCGGGAGGCGAACGAGGTCCTCGGCGGGCGCCTGGTCAGCGTGCAGAACCAGTTCTCGCCGGGCTTCCGCTCCAGCGAGCCGGAGCTCGAGCTGTGCGACGAGCTCGGCATCGCCTTCCTGCCGTGGAGCCCGCTCGGCGGGATCAAGAGCGCGGCGGACCTCGGCTCGTCGAACGCCGCCTTCGCCGAGGTGGCGCAGGCCCGCGGGGTGAGCCCGCAGCAGGTCGCGCTGGCGTGGGAGCTCGCCAAGAGCCCCGTCGTCGTCCCGATCCCCGGCTCGTCGCGCCC
>JBQGCR010000778.1:0-6040 GCA_052038585.1 Kineosporiaceae bacterium | reverse complement strand
CCGACGAGGAGCAGGGGCAGGGTCACGGCGAAGGTCACCGTGGCGTAGCCGAGCGCGGCGCACCCGCCGCCGAAGCGCACGACGGCGCGGCGGCCGAACCGGGCGACGAGCCGGTCGCCGACGAGCCGGATGACGACCATGAACCCCTGGACGGCGACGAGGCCGAGCGCCCCGGTCGTCGGGTCGACCCCGGCCACCTCGGTGACGTGGAGGGACGACCAGTCGGTGCCGGTCCCCTCGGCGAGCCCGAAGCCGACCGCCATGACGGCGAGGAGCCAGGCGACCGGGGGGATCGGCGTCCGGGCGCCGTCCGTCGTGTGCTCGACGACGGCGGTGGGCGGCGCGAGCCGGGCGACGACGACGAGGCAGACGGCGGAGACGGCGGCGACCGTGAGCAGGAGCGGGGCGACGACGGACGCGCCACGGCGGTCGAGCAGGGCCGCCAGGACGAGGACCGCGCCGGCGCCGAGCAGGCCGCCGACCGACCACAGCGCGTGGAACAGGCTCATGATCGGCCGCCGGCGGGCCGCCTCGACCTGGACGCCGACGGCGTTCATCGAGACGTCGATCGTCCCGTTGCCGAGCCCGAGGAGCACCGCCCCGGCGACGGCCACGGGGAAGGCCGTGGCGACGCCGAAGGTCACCATGGCGACGACGAGGAGTGCGAGCCCGGTGAGCGCGACCGGACGTCCGCCGACCCGGTCGCTCAGCCGCCCGCCGGCCTGCATCGCGACGATCGCCGCGAGGGCGGAGACGAAGAGGAGGACGGCGATGTCGCCGGCCGTGAGGTCCAGCCGCTGCCTGATCGACGGCAGGGCGCCGCCGTACGCGCCGATGACGAGGCCGTTGACCGCGAAGAGCAGAGCGACCGCGACCGCGGCGCGGGGCGCGGCGAGCCGGGCGGTGACGTCGTCGGTGCGGGGGACGGTGGAGGTCACCACTCCATAGTTACACGTGTACACGACCAGCGGGGAGGAAGCGGACGCCGGGACGCCGTACGGTCACCGCATGACCGACCTCGCCACGCGCGCCCGCACGCTCCTCGACCTGCACACCGCCCCGGAGATCCTCGTCCTCGCCAACGTCTGGGACGTCGTCTCGGCCCGGGTCGTCGCCGGCACCCCCGGGGTGCGGGCCCTCGCCACCGCCAGCCACTCGATCGCCGCGACCTTCGGCTACCCCGACGGGGAGAACATCCCGCTCGACCTCCACCTGGACATGGTCCGCCGGATCGTCGACGCCGTGGACGTCCCGGTGACCATGGACCTCGAGGCCGGCTACGGCGACGCCGGCGAGACCGCCCGCCGGGCGATCGAGGCGGGCGTCGTCGGGGGCAACCTCGAGGACGCGATGAAGCCGCTCGACGAGGCGGTCGCCGCGGTGGAGGCGGTGCTCTCCGCCGGCCGCGCCGCCGGGATCGACTTCGTCCTCAACGCGCGGACCGACGCGGTGCTGCGGGCCCCGCAGGGCGGGGACCGGGCGGCCGCGGTGCAGGAGGCGGCCCGTCGGGGGCGGGCGTTCCTCGAGGCGGGGGCGCCCGTCGTCTTCGTGCCCGGCGTCGTCGCCCGCGAGGAGGTCGAGGAGCTCGTCGCGGCGCTCGGCCGGGGACGGCTCACGCTGATCTCGGTGCCGGGGGCGTCGCTGCCGTCCAGCGAGCTCGAGGCGCTGGGCGTGGCCCGGGTGTCGACCGGACCGTTCACCCAGCGCGTCGCGCTCACGGCGCTGCAGGACGCGGCGGCGGCCGTCGTCGGAGGCGGCACGCTGCCCGCCGCTACGCGTGCCCTCAACTGAGACACCTGTCCACAGACCTACGCACAGGGTGTGCACAAAGAGACCGCCATTGCACACCGAGGCACCGAAGCAAGGCATTTTTGTGTCTCGCGGATGAGCGGAGATGGCCGGTGCGCGAGTCGCGCACCGGCCAGCTCCCTCAGCACCTCAGCCCAGGCTGCGGTAGTGCGCCGTCTCCAGGTCCAGGTAGCCGACGAACGACGTCGCGTCGCCGAACGGCAGGATCTGGGTGGCCCAGAACCCTCCGGTCCCGTTCTCCCGGTCGACCCAGTAGAAGAGGTTGGCCAGGCCCGCCCAGCCCTGCCCGCCGGCCGGTCGGCCGGTCGGCGCCGGCTCGTCGTTGACCATGAACGGCAGCGACCACGACTTCGCGACCCCGGGGAAGAACTCGGCGTCGTTCGACAGGCTCGGGATGACGCCGGGGAGCATCGTCACCGACAGGCTCTCCGGCAGGTGCCTCCGGACCGCCATCGCGACGGTGTCCGGCTTGAGCACGACGCCGTTGTCACCCTCGCCGTCGTTGAGCCACATCCGGATGAACCGCAGGTAGTCCCCGACCGTGCCGTAGAGGCCGTGGCCGCCCATGTCGACCTCGGGCGGCGACGGCAGCTCGAAGTCCATCGGCGTGAGCGACCCGTCGGCGTTGCGCGCGTGCATCCCGGCGAGGCTCTTGCGACGGTCGTCGTCGAGGGCGAACGTCATGGACCGGATGCCGAGCGGGGCGAAGATCCGCTCCGCGAACACCGCGCCGAGACGCTTGCCGGCGATCCCCTCGACGACCTGCCCCACCCAGTCGATGTTCGAGCCGTACTCCCACCGGTCCCCGGGGTCGAAGAGCAGCGGGGTCTCGATCGCGGCGCGGCTCGCGGTGATGACGCTCGGCTGCCCGTGCTCCTCGGCCATCCGCCTGTACCGCTCGTTGAAGAAGTCGTAGCCGAAGCCGCCCGTGTGGGTGAGCAGCATCCGCGTCGTCACGTCCCGCTTCGGGGGGCGCAGCCGCGGGCTGCCGTCGTCGTCGAACCCCTCGAGCACCTGCAGGGTGCCGATCGCCGGCGCGTACTCCCGGGCCGGGGCGTCGAGGTCGAGCGAGCCGTCCTCGACGCACTGGAGGGCGGCCGTGGCCGTGACCGCCTTCGTCGTCGAGAAGAGCGCGAAGACGTCGTCGGTCGTCATCGGCTCGTCGCCGTCGACGCGGCGCACGCCGGCGGCGCCCTCCCACGTCGTGCCCCGGCGGTCGGTCGTCATGGCGACGACCCCGGGCACCCGGGCGTCGCCGCTCGTCACCCGCTCGAGGATCTCCTCGGCGGCACTGCTGAAGGACTGCGTCATCGCAAGGCTCCTGTCTGCCGGACGGAAGGGGTCGCAGGGTCAGTGGAAGTCGAAGCCGTCGTAGCCCGACGCGGCGACCGCGTCGCAGCGCGCGCGGTAGTCACCGACGCCGCCGGTGTACGAGAGCACGCGGCGCGGCTTGCCCTCGACGTTCGAGCCGACGTACCAGGACGTCGTCCGCGAGATGAGGTTGGCCGAGGCCGTCTCGTCGTGGTGGGCCACCCAGGCGTCCTCGGCGTCCTTCGTCGGCTCGACGACGCTCAGCCCGCGCTCGGTCATGAAGGCGACGAGCCCGGCGATCCACTCGGTCTGCTGCTGCAGGCAGGTCGTCATGTTGCACAGCGCCGCGGACGGCGCGAGCGGCACCGCCGTCGTCAGCAAGTTCGGGTAGCCGTTGATCGCCAGGCCCATCGTCGTGCGGATGTCCAGGCCCCAGTCCTCCTTGAGCGACCGCCCGCCGCGGCCGCGGATGTCGATCCGGGTGAGCGCCCCCGTGCCGGCGTCGAAGCCCGTCGCGAGGATGATCACGTCGAGCTCGTGGAGGGTTCCGTCGGCGAGCCTGATGCCCTCGGGCTCGATGCCGACGATCGGGTTGTCGCGGACGCCGACGAGGGTGACGTCGTCGCGCAGGTACGCCTCGAGGTAGTTCGTCTCGAGCGGCACCCGGTGCGTGCCGAAGCCGTAGTCGGTCGGGACGAGGACGTCGACGAGGTCCTGCCGGTCCCCCAGCCGGGCGCGCATCTTCTCGCGGACGAACTCGGAGACCTCCTCGCTCACGGCAGGGTCGAAGAACATCTCGGCGAACGAGGCGAGCCACAGCTTGAGCGAGCCGTCGGCGTAGATCTCCTCGAGGACCTCCCGCCGCTGCTCGGGGGTGCACTCGGCCCACACGTGCACGAAGTCGTACTCGAAACCCGTGAACGTGTGCGGCAGGGTCGCCGACAGCTCGTCGAAGCGCGCCTTGTACGCCGCGACCGCCGCGTCGTCGTAGGAGGGGTTCTTCATCGGCAGGACGTACTGCGGCGTCCGGGCGAAGACGGTGAGGTGGCCGGCCGTGCCCGCCACGGTCTGGATCACCTGGATCCCCGTGGCGCCGATGCCGACGACGCCGACCCGCTTGCCGGCGACGTCGAGGCCCTCCTTCGGGTAGTGCGAGGTGTGGACGACCGGCCCCCGGAAGGTGTCCTGGCCGGGGAAGACGTCGGTGAGGCCGGCCGAGAGCATGCCGCAGCACGTGACGACGAAGGCGGTGTCGATCGTCTCGCCGGTGTCGGTGCGCACGGTCCAGCGCTCGCGGTCCTCGTCCCAGTGCGCCGACTCGACGCGGGTGGAGAACTGGATGTCCCGGCGCAGGTCGAGCCGGTCGGCGACGTACTGCATCCACCGCTCGATCTCCGGCTGCCCGGGGAAGCGCTGGCTCCACGACCAGTCGCGGTAGAGCGACTCGTCGAAGAGGTACTGGTAGATGTACGCCTCGGAGTCGAAGCGGGCGCCGGGGTAGCGGTTCCAGTACCAGGTGCCGCCGACGTCCGACGCGGCGTCGTAGGCCCGCACCTGCAGACCCTGCTCGCGCAGCAGGTGCAGCTGGTAGAGCCCGGCGACCCCGGCGCCGATGACGAGCGCGTCGAGGGTGCGGTCGGCGGCGGTCGCCGTCGTCGTCGAGGCCGTCGCGGTGTCCAGACTCATCTCGCCGTCCTTTCGGGTAGGTGACGTGGGTCACGAACTGCGCTCTCATGGTCGGCAGCGACATCCCTGACGGGGTGTCCCAACTTGGGACACCTGCCGGCCCCGGAGGCTGCGGCACCGTGGGCCGTGCCGGCGCGGACGGCGGGAGGTGGTGGCGGTGGACGACGACGTCCGGCGACGGGTCCGCGCTGCCCGCGACGCCTTCCTCGCCGGCGAGTCCGCGCAGGTGCGCGACGTCGTCGCCGCCTCGTGGCGGCGCAGCGCGTCCGCGGGCGTCGACGCCGCGACGTACCGCACGGCCTACGACGACGACGTCGACCTCGACTCCCGGCTCGTCCGGTGCGCCGTCCCCGTCGTCGAGCGGCTCGCGCTGGAGATGGACGACGCCCCCGTCGCCATCGCGCTGAGCGACTCCCGGGCGCGCATCGTCCACCGGGTCGACTGCTCGTCGTCGGTGGGCCGGCCGCTGGACCGGGTCGACTTCAACGCCGGCTTCAGCTTCGCCGAGGACGGGGTCGGCACGAACGGCATCGGGACCGTCTTCGAGTCCGGGACGTCGGTGAGCGTCGTCGGTGCCGAGCACTTCACCGAGGCGCTGACCCGCTTCGCGTGCACGGGCGCGCCGGTCGTCGACCCGGTGACCGGCCGCGTCGAGGGCGTCCTCGACGTCTCCTCCCTCGCCGAGTCGTGGACCCCGCTCATGCACACGCTCGTCCGGCGGGCCGCGGCGGAGATCGGGCAGAACCTCCTCATGGACCGCGGTCGGCTCCAGCACGCGCTCTTCGCCTCGTTCCTGCGGGCAGGGGCGCGGCCGCGGCAGGCGGTCCTCGCCGTGGGCGAGGCGCTCATGGTCAACCGGCGCGCCCAGGAGCTCCTCGGGCCGGGCGACCAGTCGGCGGTGCGGGCCCACGCGCTCGAGCTGGCCGCCGCGGGACGGCAGCGGGTCGTCGACCGGCTGACGCTCGCCGACGGGCGCAGCGTGCGGCTGCGGGTCTCCCGGGTCCTCGCGGGCGACGACGACGCGGGTGTCGTCGTCCTCGTCGACGACGACCCCGGGCCCGCCGACCCCGTGACGGCGCTACCCCGCCCGTCCCGGCCGGCGGCGCCGGCACCGCGCCGCTCCCCGTGGGCCCGGGCGACGGCTCGCCTGCGCCAGGCGCTCGCCGCCGGCGACCCCGTGCTCGTCCTCGGGGAGCCCGGAGCCGGCAAGGCGCACGCCGTCGTGGAGGAGTGG
>JBQGCR010000777.1:0-3031 GCA_052038585.1 Kineosporiaceae bacterium | reverse complement strand
GTGCGGACTCGGCGGGACTGGGTGCGGAGTCGGCGGGGGGACGGGGGGCGGGGGTAGGGGGGTGGGGGGTTGTCGGGGGGCGTTGACGTGACGAACACCACACGTGACGGAGGGAGCGGACAAGCCGGACCGACCCGGCCTGAACCGGACAGACCTGCTGCACAACGCGTCACGTGACGAACACCACTGTTTACCGTGCGCCGTCGTGCCCGGTCGGGCGGCCGTGGGGGCTGGACACGCCGAGACCGGGGTCCATACAGTTCGGTCCGAGCAACGGCGCTCACCCGGACGGGTGGGTTCCGACGCCCGACCGTCCCCAGAACGCACCGAGCCGTACCGCCGAGTCCCGCCCACGGCTCACGGGTGCCCGATGACAACCAGAACAGGGCGGGAGTGGGGGAACCACCACCGGGAGACCGCGTCTCCCTCGGGGTGAAGCCGACGTCCTCGGACGCCGGCCGGGCCAGATCCCGCCCGAACCCGACAGCTAACCCCGCAGGCGTCGGAAGGATTCGACGAGATGTCGTCACGGATGTCGCCAGCCCCCGACAGGCTGCGCACAGACCAGGACTCAAGGGACCGGCACGTGGTGCCGAGGCTTCGACCGACCAGCGTGATGCGCAGGGACTAGGCCGAACGACGAGGCCGTCCGCACCGCGCGCACCACGCCGGTGGACGGCACCCGCCAGGCCTCTCCCCGCCTCGAGAGGCCGCCGCCCCGATGACTCCGACTCGAGAACTGTGTGCAGATGACTGACGTAGCCACGCCCGTCCCCCCGACCTCGAACCCGATGTCCGCCTCCCTGCGCCGCCGGTCCTTCCTCGCCGGGACCGCCGCCGTCGCGGCCGTCCCGGCCCTCGCCGGGCTCGCCGGCCCCGCGGACGCCGCCAGCCTGAAGTTCGCGACCCAGGGCCGCCGCGCCCAGAACCTCGCGAACATGATGGGCGTCGTCACCGTGACGTCGACCAAGCAGGGCGTCTACGGCGAGCGCTCCCTCGTCAAGTCCCGGCTCCTCGAGCTGGGCGCGCGCCACCTGCGCAACCGCGTCTTCACCGGCAACAAGGGCCAGATCGACTTCCTGCGCGAGCTCGGCGCGGCCGGGTTCCGGCTCAACGCCCTCATGGGCGACCCGACGAACACCGCCGGCACCCCCGAGCAGCTCGTCCAGCTCGTCGGCGAGCACCTGTCCCACATGACGTCGTCCCTCGAGGGCGCCAACGAGTGGAACCTCGAGGGCGGCGCCAACTGGGTCAACGAGCTGCGCGGCCACCAGTCGCGCCTGTGGAAGGCCGCCAAGGCCAACCCGCGGACCCGCGGCATCCCGGTGCTCGCGCCGGCCCTCGGCATGCGCGACGGCTTCCAGCAGCTGGGCAGCCTCGAGGCCTACTGCGACTACGGAAACATGCACCTCTACACCGGTGGCTTCATCCCCGGCTACCGGTCGGACGACATGCTCGCCATGCAGCGCTACGTCTCGGGCGCCAAGCCGGTCATGGTCACCGAGACCGGCTGGCACAACGCCATGAAGACGGGTGCGACGCACCACCCGACGCCGGAGGGCACCGCCGCCGTCTACGGGCCGCGCCTGTTCCTGGAGTACTTCGTCCGGGGCGTCCCGCGCGTCTTCCTCTTCCAGCTCCTCGACGACGCGAGCAACCCCGGCCTGACCGACCACGAGGCGCACTTCGGCCTGCTGCGTCACGACTTCAGCCGCAAGCCGCTCTTCACGGCGCTGTCCAACTTCATGTCGCTGCTCGACAAGCCCGGCGCGCCGTCGGTCGCCGCCCCGGCCCCGCTCGCCTTCACGGTGAACAACGCGCCGAGCGACTTCATGAAGGTGCTCGTCCGCCGCAACGACGGTGCGTACGTGCTGTTCCTGTGGCGCCGCTGCTCGATCTACGACTCGCCGGACCGGGTGGCCCTCAAGGTCGCCAACGCCCCGGTCAGCGTGACGTTCGGCTCCCGCCGGTCGGTCCAGACGTTCCGGCCCACCTCGAGCCGCTCCGCGGTCGCCTCGGCGACGGGGACGCTCGGCGTGGACGTCTCGCTCGGCGCGGACGTCGTCGCGCTCGTCATCAAGTAGCTCTCGCCGCTGCGACGGCGAAGGCCCGGTCCTCCCGCGGGGGACCGGGCCTTCGCCGTCTCCGGCTCAGCGGCGACGCTGCTCAGCGACGACGCGGCTCAGCGACGGCCCTCCCACGCCGACAGGTCGCGGCCGAGGTAGGCGGACACCGCACGCACGTCGGGGGCGAAGGACGCCCGCAGGGACGCCGTCGCGTCGTCGTCGTCCAGGTCGACGGCGTCGAGGTTCCAGTTGCGCACCCGGTGCGCCAGGCGCGAGCCGAGCTCGTACGGCAGGACCTTCTTCAGGCCCTCCTTGATGGGGTTGCGTTGCGTGAGAAGGGTGTTGAGCAGCCGCAGCCGCGGCTTGCCCGAGGCGTTCATGACGAGCGAGGAGTCCACCGGCGCGTCCGGCAGGCCGAGGAAGGCGAAGATGTCGGCCATCGTCTCGGCGGGCCGCTCGGCGAGGTCGTCGTAGAGCAGCACGTGCAGCTGACCGGCCGGCACGACCTTGTCCATCGCCTCGAGCTGCGCGCCGTAGCGGCCCACGCCCTCGTAGTGGAAGCCGTACGACCAGTCCTGCTCGGCCCGCCGGGCCTCGGCGGCGAGCGCCTCCCGGAAGGACAGCGGCTCGCGCCCGTCGCGGAGCATGTGCGAGTAGGCCGAGAACGCCCGGTCCACCGGGTCGCGCAGGACGGCGACGAACTTCATCGCGGGGTCGTGGTCGAGGGCCCGCTCGATCGCCTCGGGCCGGTACATGTAGTACACGGACGCCTCGCCGCGGGCGGCGGCCCCGCCCGCGCCGGCGAAGCACTCGAGGTAGCGCTCCCGGTCGGGGATGATGAGCGGGTTGAACTCCTCGCGGTCGCCGGGGCCGGCGAAGGCCGGCACCTTGCCCTCGAAGAGGAAGTGGTGGCACTCCTTCTCCCGCGCGACGAAGACGTCGGGGTGCTGGCGCAGGTAGTGCGC
>JBQGCR010000776.1:0-3958 GCA_052038585.1 Kineosporiaceae bacterium | reverse complement strand
GCAACTCGATCCGCGACGAGGCCCGCCAGGGCGGCTACGAGCGGGCCTTCGCCTTCCCCGGCTTCGTCCCCGCGTACATCCGGCCGCTGTTCTGCGAGGGCAAGGGGCCCTTCCGGTGGGCGGCGCTCTCGGGCGACCCGCAGGACATCGCCGTCACCGATCGCGCTGTCGCGCAGCTCTTCCCGGACGACGACCACCTGCACCGCTGGCTGCGGGCGGCGCAGGAGCGGGTCGCGTTCCAGGGGTTGCCGGCCCGGATCTGCTGGCTCGGGCACGGCGAGCGCGAGCAAGCCGGGCTGGCGTTCAACGACCTGGTGGCCCGCGGCGAGGTCGCCGCCCCCGTCGTCATCGGCCGGGACCACCTCGACTGTGGGTCCGTCGCGAGCCCCTACCGGGAGACCGAGGCCATGCTCGACGGCTCCGACGCGATCGCCGACTGGCCGCTGCTCAACGGCCTCGTCGCGGCGTCGTCCGGCGCGACGTGGGTGTCGATCCACCACGGCGGCGGCGTCGGCATGGGCCGCTCGATCCACGCCGGCCAGGTGAGCGTCGCCGACGGGACGCCGCTCGCTGCGGCCAAGCTCGAGCGGGTGCTGCGCAACGACCCCGAGATGGGCGTCATCCGGCACGTCGACGCCGGCTACGACGAGGCCGCAGCCTTGGCCGCCGCGCACGGGGTCCGGGTGCCGATGGCCGAGGGCTGACCCGCCTGCGCTCCCAGGCCGGCCGTGCCTCGTCCCGGCGCCGGACCTGCCGCGTGGCAGGAACACGTCCGGTCGTGATGCTGCCACCGGGATCTGCGACCTTCCTGCACGTCCCCGGCGGCGACCCGGGCAGACTGGGAGCGTCGTCACGGGGTTCGGGTCCGGTCCCCGACGGCACCGTCCGGCGACGTCCCGGACGATCCCCCAGGAGGCCTCCTTGCCCGAGAAGCGACGCCGGAGCAGCCCGAGCGGCCGGCACGTCGCGCTCCGACTGCTGGGGGTCGTCCTGGCGGTGGCGGCGCTGCTCCGCTGGGTGCGTGACGTCGCCGTCGACGGGTGGGAGCCCGTCGGCGCCGCCCGGGCGCCCGCCGAGGTGCTCGGCTTCGGCGCGGTGGCGCTGCTCGGCGTGGTGCTCGAGCGACGAGCGGCGCGGTCGGTTCGGCGCGCCTGAGGTCCGCGAGCCGGCCGCGTCCGGGATCCCGGACACGGGCGGCGCGAGGGACCTGGTGCCCCGGCCGGGCGGCGGCGTGGGATGGGTCCGTGCACGCCACCGCGCTCCTGGCCGAGATCACCGACGTCGGCCGCGACCGGGCCACCGGCGGCTACCACCGGTTCGCCTTCACCCGCGAGGACGCGGCGCTCGCGGAGTGGTTCGCCGCCGCCTGCACCGCCCGCGGGCTCGACGTGACGACCGACCGGTGCGGCAACCAGTGGGCCTGGTGGGGCGACCCGGACCGCGACGGACCGGGCGTCGTCACCGGCAGCCACCTCGACTCGGTCCCGGACGGCGGGGCGCTCGACGGGCCGCTCGGCGTCGTCAGCGCCCTGGCGGCGGTGGACGCGTTGCGCGGGAGCGGGTTCGCGCCCCCGCGGCCCCTCGGCGTCGTCCGCTTCGTCGACGAGGAGGGGGCCCGCTTCGGGCTCGCCTGCTCCGGCTCCCGGCTGCTCACCGGTCTCGCGGACCCCGCGGACGTGCTCGGTCTGCGCGACACCGACGGCACGACGTACGCCGAGGCGTCCGGGCTTCGGCACCCCGGACGGGACGACGAGGCGCTGCGCCGGGTCGGCGCGTTCGTCGAGCTGCACGTCGAGCAGGGACGCGCGCTCGCCACGGACGAGGTCGCCGCCCCGCTCGGCGTCGCCACGACGATCCGGCCCCACGGCCGCTGGCGGGCCGACCTGGCCGGCCGCGCCGACCACGCCGGGACGACGCTCCTCGTCGACCGGCTCGACCCGATGCTCGACCTCGCCCGGCTCGTCGTCCTGGCCCGCGAGCTCGCCGAGCGGCACGGGGCGCTGGCCACGGTCGGGAAGGTGGACGTGCGGCCGAACGCCGTCAACGCCGTCCCGTCGTCCGTCCGCGCCTGGCTCGACGTCCGGGCCGACACCGCCGTGCAGGTCCGGGCGGTGGTCGACGGTCTCGCCGCCGCAGGCCTGGCCTGCACCCGGGAGTCGTGGACCGACGCGACGGCGATGGACGACGGCCTGTCCGACGTCGTCGCCGGCGCGGTCGAGGCCGTGACCGGTCGCGCCCCGAGGCTCGCGACGGGGGCCGGCCACGACGCCGGGGTGCTCGCCGCCGCGGGCGTCCCGTCGGCGATGGTCTTCGTCCGCAACCCGACCGGCGCCTCGCACACCCCCGCCGAGACGGCGGCCGACGAGGACGTCGAGACCGGGGTGTCCGCCTTGACCGAAACACTGCGGAGAGTCACGACTGGATGACGGCACGCGCCGACACGTGTAACGCAGCGTGGGCGGAATGTTCACAGGCGCAGGGCTTCGCTTCCCCACGGTTGTGGTGCACGATGTGGCAACGGCGAGGGCCTGCCGAGCGTCTAGACGTCGGGACCGGGGTACTGGTGCGTCCAGGACCGGACCGGTGACGACGTCGCCGGCGGCCCCACCGACGCGTCCGAGAAACGGGCGCCCGACGGAACGGATCGGTGCTGCGTGGAGCGATCCTGGTGGTGCGAGTACGCATGGCTTCCTGAGGGCCCCGTCGCCGGGGTACGCGTGCAGGTCGGGCACGACGGCACGGTCGCCAAGGTCGAGGGCGGGGCGCTGCGCCACGACGACGACGCGATCCTCTCCGGGCTCGTCCTGCCAGGCTTCGCCAACGTCCACTCGCACGCCTTCCACCGCGCGCTGCGCGGGCGGACGCACGCCGAGGGCGGCACGTTCTGGACCTGGCGCGAGCGGATGTACGCCCTGGCGAACCGGCTCGACCCGGACACCTACTACGACCTCGCGGTCGCCGTCTACTCCGAGATGGCCCTCGCCGGCATCACGTGCGTGGGCGAGTTCCACTACCTCCACCACGGCCCGGGCGGCGCCCGGTACGGCGACCCCAACGCCATGGGGGAGGCGCTGCGGGAGGCCGCCCGCACGGCGGGCATCCGGATGACCCTCCTCGACTGCGTCTACCTGTCCGCCGGGATCGGCGTGCCGCTCGAGGGCGTGCAGCGCCGCTTCGACGACGGGGACGCCGAGGGCTGGGCGAACCGGGTGTGCGACATGCAGGACTCGCCGACCTCGAAGGTCGGGGCCGCCGTGCACAGCGTCCGGGCCGTCCCGGCCGACCAGCTCGAGGACGTCGTCGACGCCGTGACGATGGACGGCGGCGAACGCCGGTCGCTCCACGTGCACCTGTCCGAGCAGGCCGCCGAGAACGCCGCGTGCCTGTCCGGCTACGGCGTGACGCCGACCCGGCTGCTCGCCGACCACGGGGTGCTCGGACCGACGACGACGGCCGTCCACGCGACCCACCTGACGCCCGAGGACGTCGCGCTCCTCGGCGACACCGGGACCGCGGCGTGCATCTGCCCGACGACCGAGCGCGACCTCGCCGACGGCATCGGCCCGGCGCGGGCCCTCGCCGACTCCGGGGTGCCGATCGCGCTGGGCACCGACCAGCACGCGATGCTCGACATGCTCGAGGAGGCGCGCGCGCTGGAGATGCACGAGCGGCTCGGGTCCGGCGTCCGCGGCCGCTTCCAGCTCGCCGACCTCGTGACGGCCATGACGAGCGCCGGCCACGCCGCCCTCGGCTGGCCCGAGGCCGGGCGGATCGCCGTCGGCGC
This sequence comes from Kineosporiaceae bacterium, assembly GCA_052038585.1. Classification (GTDB taxonomy): domain Bacteria; phylum Actinomycetota; class Actinomycetes; order Actinomycetales; family Kineosporiaceae; genus JBQGCR01. Next base: position 174 of record JBQGCR010000776.1, on the reverse strand, counting down.
CCCGTGCGACCTCGTCGCCGTCCGCCTCGACTCGGTCCGCACCGCCGGCTCCGTCCCCGAGCAGGCCCTGCTCGCCGCGAGCGCGGCCGACGTCGCCACCGTCGTCGTCGACGGCCGCGTCGTCGTCAAGGACGGCTACCACCAGACCTCCGGCGACGTCGCCAAGCTCCTCGG
>JBQGCR010000775.1:0-4064 GCA_052038585.1 Kineosporiaceae bacterium | reverse complement strand
ACTCGGCGTCGCGGGCGGCCGCGTGCTCGGCGTCCCGCGCGGCCTGCGCCGCCGCGACGCGCCCGGCGGCGTCCTGCTCGGCCGCCTCCGCGTAGTGCCACAGCAGCAGCACCCCGGCGACCGCCGACGCGAGGAGCCCGGCGTGCACGAGGACGAGGCCGACGGCCGCGCCGGTGGGCAGATGGTGGCCGAAGACGTGCGCCGGCTGCCACAGCCCGAGGACGGCGTGGTGGGCGAGCACGCTGGCGACGGCCCAGAGCAGCGGCGCCCAGCGCTGGTACAGCCCGATGAGCACGACGGCGACGAAGAGGTGGAAGTGCGCCTCGATCATCCCGCCGCTCAGCTCGATCCCCACGTACGACGCGACCGTCAGGCCCAGGCTCGTCGCCCAGGCCCGCACCGCGGGCGCGGCGACGCCGGCGGCGACGGCCGCGAGAGCGAGGACGGCGGCGGGCAGGGCGAGCGAGCGCACGAGCCCCTGGCCGCAGCCGAGGCCGACGACGACGAGGACGGGGTAGTGCAGCCAGAGGACCGCGCCGAGGACGCGCTGGCGCGAGGCCAGCGACGCGTCGGACAGGTGGGCACCGCGGGGCATCCGGAAGCTCGGGGTCACCCGGGACACGTCGTGCGCTCGGGGCCGGTCCTTGACGTCGGGACCCCATACCCGAAGCAGAGTTCAGTCGTATGGTCCCCGGTCACCCGCTCGCCGCAACGGGCCGGGGTGGACGACGAGCTCTCGCACGTCGGCGTCCCGGACGGCCGCCGCCTGGTCCTCCTCGGGCCCGGAGCCGCGGAACGCCTCGAGGGCGGCCCGGTCGGCCCACCGTTCGAGGACGACGACGCGGGCCGGGTCGACGAGGTCGGCCGCGAGCGCGAAGTCGAGGCAGCCCGGCGCCGCCCGCGCCCGGCGGACGACGTCGACGCAACCCGCGAGGTAGGCCTCGCGGGCCGCGGGGTCGACGGCCAGCCAGCCGGCGACGACGATCTCGGTCACGGGGCCTCCTGGGTCGGTCCTCGTGGAGACCGCCGCCGAAGCCCCGGCTCATCGGTGCGGGCTCACCGGTCCGGCAGGGCCTCCTCGACGGCGGCGACGGGGTCGGTCTCGAGGTCGGCCTGCGCGGCGGCGAGCGTGGCCGGCGTCGCGTCCTGGCCGCGGGCGTGCGCGAGGTCCTCGGCGTCGACCGGCGTCTCCGCCCCCGTGCGCGGCTGGGCCGTGTCCCCCGGAGCCCGGGTCCGCGACGTGTCGTCGTCGTCCCCCGTCGGCGCGCCCGGCTCGACGCCGTCGCGCGCGCCCTCGCCGAGGACGTCGTCCGCCGTCCCCGGCGCGGCGCTGTCGGCGGCGTTGTCGCGGGCGGTGTCGTCCGCGCCCGCCTGGTCGGGGGCCGGGGTCGTCGTGTCGTCGCTGCTCATGCCGGCCCGGTACCCCGCGACCCGGGCCGGCCTGAGCGACTGCGGCCCGGCGGCCGGCTCAGCCGACGGCCGGCGCGATCGGCGAGGCGTCGTCCGGGCCCGGGACCGGGTCGGTCGCGCTCTGCGTCGACCCGTCGACGCCGAGCCGCAGCAGTCTCCAGTCGCCGTCCTCGTGGCTGAGGACGAGCACGTGCGCGTCGTCCTCCCAGACCGCCCTCACGGGGAGGGCGGCGTCCGCCTCGCCGCGCGTCCAGCGGGCCAGCTCGCGCCCGGTCCCGGCGTCGACGACGGCGATGCCGGACTCGCCGCGGCCCTCGGAGTCCGACGTCGTGACGAGCAGCCGCGACCCGTCCGGCGAGAACGAGAGCGGGTTCACGCCGCAGGACTGCCAGAGCGTCGCGCCGCCCCCGGCGACGTCGCCCCCCACCCCGGGGCACGAGGCACCGCCGGCGACCGGTCCGACGAAGGCGCCCCGCCGGCCGTCCGGACTGACCGCGAGGAACCGCTCGACCTCCGGTCGTGCCTCCGGCTGCTCGTGGAGGTACACCGTGCAGTCGTCCGCGGTCAGGCACGGCGCCGTCCCGACGACCCCGACCGGCCATCCCGTCCCGGACGGCCTGACCTGCCTCGGGCGGTCGGCGCCTGCCGAGTACACGAACGCGCCGCCGGCAGCCGTCCAGGCGATGACGTCGCCGTCCCCGGAGACGACGGGGCCGCCCTCGAGGGGGTGGGTCGCGAGGAGCCTGCCGCCGGCGTCGAACTGGAGGAGAGCGAGCGGGCCGCCCGCCCCGGGGTCCGTCGCCAGGGCCCACCACTGGTCGCCGACGCCCGTCACCGAGAAGTACGTGCGGTCGGGCAGCGTCACGGTCGCGCCGCCGGGCACCCTCAGCTCGCGGCCGACGACGTAGGGGACGGCGGGGTCCGCCCCGCGTGGCGCGCCGGCAGCCGAGAGCGCGTTCGCACGGACGGGCGTCGGCGTGGCGGTGGCCGCGGTGGGCGGGACGCTCGGCGGCGCGGTCACCGACCCCGCCGGCGGCGCCGGCTGCAGCGCGGTCGGGGTGCCGAGGCCGAGCCCCAGGGGTACGGCGACGACGAGGGCGGCGGCGACGCCGGCCCCGGCGATCGCCCGGCGACGCCGGCGGATGCGGCGCGCCCGGCCCCGGACGTCCTCGAACGAGGAGCCGCGCAGGTGGACCGACGCGGCCCGCTGCTCCAGGGTCCTGCTCAGCGCGTCGAGCTCGGCGGTCATCGCTCCTCCTCGAGGTCACGGGCCAGCTGGGGGACGGTGTGGACGCGCGAGCGCAGGGCCGACAGGGCCCGGCTGCACTGGGACTTCACGGTGCCGACGGAGATGCCGAGGGCGTCCGCTGTCTCGGTCTCCGAGAGCTCCTCGTAGAAGCGGAGCACGAGGACCGCCCGCTGCTTGCGCGGCAGCGTCCGGACGAAGTCCCACAGCGCCGCCGACGTCCCGACGTCGAGGCCGTCCGGCGCCGAGGTGGCGACGTCGGGCAGCTCGTCCGTCGGCACCTCACGCCGGGAGAACGCCCGGCGCCAGAGCGAGGTGTGCTCGTTGACGAGGACCCGTCGTGCGTAGGCGTCGAGCACGCCGTGGTCACGCAGGGCGTCCCACCGCAGGTACATCTTCGCGAGCGTCGTCTGCACGAGGTCCTCCGCCGTGTGCCGGTCCCCGGTGAGCAGGTAGGCGGTCCGCAGCAGCATCGGCTGCCGGGCCGCCATCCACGCGGCGAAGTCCGCCTCCCGCTGGGTCACCGCACCCTCCCGATCTCGTCGTGGTCGTCGACGACGTCGACACGCCGCAGGTGCCGGACGGGTTGCATCGGGGCCCGGTCAGAGCAGGCCGGCGGCGAGCGCGGCCCACATGGCCCGCAGGTCGAGCCCGGGCTCGCGCAGCCACTGCAGCTGGAGGCCGTCGAGCAGGGCCAGGGTGCGCCGGGCGACGGCCCGGGCGTCGCCGCCCTCGGGGGCGTGCTCGGCGAAGAAGGCGAGCGCCTCCTCCTGCCGGGCCGCGAAGTAGGCGCTCGCGGGGTGGGCGGGGTCGAGCGACTCCGCCTCGAGCACGGCGTAGAGCCGGACCACCTCGCGCTGTCCGGCGTTGCGGTCGACGACCGCCGCGCAGACCGTGGCGAGGTCGTGCCGGCCGGGGCCGAGCCGCTGCGCGAGGGCCGCGGCGTCGAGGGCGTCGCGGCGCTCGAGCACGGCGACGAGGAGGGCGTCCTTGCTCGGGAAGTGGTGCAGCACACCGGGCATCGTCAGGTCGCAGGCGTCCGCGACGTCCTGGAGGGACAGCCCGCGGTAGCCGCGCTCGGAGATCAGCGCGGTCGCCGCGACGAGCAGCTGCTCGCGCCGGCGCTCGGCGCTCATCCGCACCCGGCGGCGCCGGTCCGTGCTCTCCACGCACCCAGCCTGCCACCGCCGGGCCCTTGTCCGTCGCCGGTCCCGAGCACTAGCGTCACCCTTACCTAGTGGATACTCAGTAAGGATGGCGATGGACGGCACGACGAGGTTCGACGAGGCGGTGGCGGCGGTCCGCGCCGGCGCCGACCCGGCCGCCGAGGCGACGACGCTCTACGAGCTGCTCGACGACGACGAGCGCCTCGGGCTGCTCGACGGCGACGAGGACTTCTGGGCCGGGC
>JBQGCR010000774.1:0-2367 GCA_052038585.1 Kineosporiaceae bacterium | reverse complement strand
GCCGTCCCCGCCGGCGAGCCGGCTCACGGCGGCGCCGGCGCCGAGACCGAGCGCGGCGACGAGGACGACGGCGGCCAGCGGCCGCCCGAGGCCGCGCCGACGAGCGGGAGCGGCCGCCGGTGCAGGGGCCGGTGCAGGGGCCGGTGCAGGGACCGGTGCAGGGGCCGGGCGGCCGGCCGGCGGGGTGATCGTCGGGCGTCCGGCGGGCCGCTCCTCGCGGGCGATCGGGTCCTCGACGACGGGCAGCGCCTGCGTGCGCGCGACCTCCCGCTCGACGGCGGGGATCGCCTCGGTCGGGGTGTCCCGCGGGGTGTCACGCGAAGGCTCGGCCACGTCCCCATGCTGCGCCACCCGCGGCGGCCCCATCAAATCCCGACAATCAGCGCGCCGGCGCCGCCGGACCTCGGGGGTCGGCGTAGGCGGCGGCCACCCGCGCCTTGTCCGCGGCCTGCGCCGCCTCCCGGCGCAGGTTCGTCTGCTTGGTCGTCGGCATCGCCGGCATCGGCACGCTGGAGCCGAAGAGCACGGTGAAGGGCAGGAAGCCCTGGGCGTTCTCCGACGCCATGAGGTTGGCCTGCTCGACGATCGACTGCCGCCCCGCCGTGACGATGCTGAACAGGGCCCGGTCGCTCGCGAGCGTCGCCTGCACGCGGGCGGCGACGGCGGGGGTGTCGGGTCCGGCCGCCGGGGCGAGGGGCACCGTGCCGGTCGGGGCGAGCCGCGGCGCCGTCGTCGTCGACTGCTGCGCCTCCCGCCGCGCCAGCGAGAACGGGCGGTGGACGGCGTCGGCCGCCGGGGTCGGCGGGAGGGTGAGGGAGACGGCGAGGCAGTCGCGGACCACCCGTGTCGCGACGTCGATGCCGGCCATGGCCCTCGCCTCCCGATCCCAGCGTGCGACGCCGTGGGCCGCACCGCCAGGGACCGCGCCGGGGTTCATCCGGCCGCCGCAGGCCCGCCACCCGATCGGGTCACAGCCCCTGCCAGGCGGGTTTCGCGGCGAACACCTCCGCGTAGTGGTCCGCCCGGTCGAGCCCGCTCGCGGCGGGCCGGTCGAGGAGCACCGTCGCGTGCGGGTGGAGCTGGAGCACCGACGCCGGGCACGACGCCGACAGCGGACCCTCCACCGCCCGGGCGACCGCCTCGGCCTTGCCGGCGCCGGTCGCGAGCAGGAGCAGGTGCCGTGCCTCGAGGACCGTCCCGAGGCCCTGGGTGAGCACGTGCCGCGGCACCTCGTCGGGGGAGGCGAAGAACCGGGCGTTGTCCCGCCGGGTCTGCTCGGTGAGCGTCTTGACCCGGGTGCGCGAGCCCAGCGACGAGCCCGGCTCGTTGAACGCCAGGTGCCCGTCGGAGCCGATGCCGAGGAGCTGGACGTCGACCCCGCCGGCGGCGGCGATCGACCGCTCGTACGCCGTGCAGGCCGCCGGGACGTCGTCGGCGTCCCCGTCCGGGCCCTGCACCGCCCCCGGCGGCAGGTCGACGAGCCCGGCGAGCTCGCGCTCGACGACGGCCCGGTAGCGCTGGGGGTGGCCGGGCGGCAGCCCGAGGTACTCGTCGAGGAGGAACCCGCGGGCGTGCGCGAAGGACAGCCCTTCCTCGCGGTGCCGGCGGACGAGCTCGGCGTACGTCGCGAGCGGTGTCGAGCCGGTCGCGAGGCCGAGCACCGGCGCGGGCCGGGTGCGCAGGACGGCGGTGACGACGTCGGCGGCGACCCGCCCGACGGCCGCCGCGTCGTCGAGGATCACGACCTCCACACGAGCCTCCCGTCGAGCACGACGCCGGCCGGGCGCAGGCCGTCGTCCCAGAGCGTCACGTCGGCGCGGGCCCCGGCGTCCAGGTGGCCGAGGTCGTCCCGGCCGAGCAGCCGCGCGGGCACGAGCGAGGCGGCCCGCAGCGCGTCGACCGGGTCGCAGCCGGTGACCCCGGCGAGCGTGCGGACGCACACGTCGAGCCCAACCCCGCTGCCCGCCAGCGTGCCCGGGGCGTCGGCGAGGCTCACCCGGCCGCGGTCGAGGACGACGGGCCGGCCGCCGAGGACGCCCGGCCCGTCGGGCAGGTCGAGCGCGGCGGTCGTGTCGCTGACGAGGAGGAAGCGGTCCGGCCCGAGGAGCCGCCACGCGGCGCGGACGGCGACGGGGTCGACGTGCAGCCCGTCGACGATGACGCCGGCGACGAGCCGCTCGTCGTCGAACGCCGCCCCCACCGGACCCGGCTCGCGGTGCCCGAGCGGCGGCATCGCGTTGAACAGGTGCGTCACGGCCCGGGCGCCGGCGTCGACGGCGGCGGCGACCTGCGCGCGGGTGGCCTCGGTGTGCCCGACCCAGACGACGACGCCGTCGGCGGCGAGCCGCGCGACGAGGGCGGGCGCGC
>JBQGCR010000773.1:0-10594 GCA_052038585.1 Kineosporiaceae bacterium | reverse complement strand
GAGGCCGCCGCCACGGCCAAGACGCAGGTCGGCGGCCCCCCCCGCCGGGCCCGGCGGGCGGTGGCCGACACCGCCGCCCGCCGGGCGCCCCCCACGCGCGAGCCCCTCGGGAGGGGACATGGCAGCAGCACACCCGGCAGTGACGGACCCCGGACCCGGACGGACGGCGGTCCTCCTGCAGCGCTGGCGCGGCTGGGTCTGGGTGCTCCCGGCCCTCGCCCTGCTCCTCGTCTTCGTCTACTACCCGGTCGTCGAGAACGTCCGGCTCAGCTTCTTCTCCTGGAACGCCTTCTCGCCGTCGCCCGTCTTCGTCGGCCTCGAGAACTACCGCACCATGGTCGAGGACTCCGTCTTCTGGCGGTCGGTGCTCAACAACACGCTCTACGCCGTCGTCTCGCTCGTCCTCCAGGTGGGCTTCTCGCTCGTCCTCGCGGCGGTGCTCGAGGAGGTCGTCCACCAGCGGCTGCGCGGCTTCCTGCGGACCGTCTACTTCATCCCGGCGACCATCTCGATCACGGTCACCGGCATCCTCTTCTCGTTCCTCTACAACCCGCAGATCGGCCTGGTGAACCGGGCGCTCGAGGCGGTCGGCCTCGACGGCTGGACGCACGCCTGGCTGGGGGAGAAGTCGACCGCGATCTGGAGCATCATCGCGATGAGCCAGTGGCAGTCGATCGGCTACAGCGCCGTCCTCTTCGTCGTCGCCATCCAGCGCGTGCCGCGCGAGCTCTACGAGGCCGCGCGGGTGGACGGCGCCGGCCCGGTCCGGCAGTTCGTCTCCGTCACCGTGCCCCTCGTGCGGGAGATGACGACGCTGCTCGTCATCCTCACCGTCTCCGGCGCCTTCCTCGTCTTCAACGAGGTCATGGTCATGACGGCCGGCGGTCCGGACAACTCCAGCCAGGTGCTCGGGACCTGGCTGTACCGCAACGCCTTCTTCGAGGACGACATGGGCTACGCCTCGGCGATCGCGACGGTCATCTTCGTCGTCACGTTCGCCATCTCCGTCGCCCAGATCGTCGTGAGCCGCCGCAGGAGGATCGAATGGTGAGCCTCAGCCCGTCGCCGACGAGCCGGCCCCCGGCCGCGCCCGCGCCGGTGCGCACCGGGCCCGCGCCCGTCGCCGGGTGGACCCTCCTGCTGCGCGCGGTCGGCCGGCTGCTCGTCTGGGGCGTGCTCGTCACGCTCGTCCTGGCAGTCGTCTACCCGCTGCTGTGGATGGTGCTGTCGAGCTTCAAGGACAACGCCGAGGTGTTCGGCGACCCCTGGGGGCTGCCGTCGACGCTGCGTTGGGAGAACTTCGACCACGCCATGCGGACCGGGGTGCTGCGGTACTTCGTCAACAGCGTGCTCGTCACGTCGGTCTCCATCGTCACGACGACGCTCGTCTCGGCCTGGGCCGCCTACGGCCTGACGCGGCTCCGGCTGCCGCTGGCCCAGCCGGTCCTGCTGCTCGTGCTCGGCGGCCTCATGCTCGCCCCGACCGTGGCGATCATCCCGCTGTTCCGGCTGCTCCAGACGCTCGGCATCTTCGACACGTACTGGGCGCTCATCGTGCTCTACACGGCGTTCCGGATCCCGTTCACGACGTTCCTCATCCGCGCCTACCTCGTCGACCTGCCCACCGACATCGACGAGGCCGCGACGATCGACGGCGCCTCGCGCGCCAAGATCTTCTGGTGGATCATCCTGCCGATGTGCCGGCCGATCCTCGTCTCCGCCGCGCTGCTCCAGGCCCTCTTCGCCTGGAACGAGTTCGTCTTCGCGCTGGTCTTCGTCAGCGACGGCGCGCTGAAGACCCTGCCCGTCGGCCTCATGGACGCCCAGAGCCGGCTCCTCACGGACTGGCCCGTCCAGTTCGCCGGCCTGACCATGGCCGCCATCCCCATGATCGTCCTGTTCCTCGTCGGCCAGCGGCAGTTCCTGCGCGGCCTCACCGAGGGCATGGGCAAGTGACCCCCTCCGCCCGACCGAAAGAGCCCCACCCATGCTGAACTTCGACGCCGACCGCTTCGTCTCGATCCAGTCCGGGGCCGTGGGCCTCGCACCGCGCCTCGACGCGGCGGTCACCGCCGCCTTCGCCGCCGGCCGCACCACCCTCGTCCTGCTCGGCACCGGCGGCGCCGGCATCCTCATGGAGCCGGCGGTCCGCCTGCTGCAGAACCGTTCCCGGGTCGACGTCCACCTGCTCAAGCCGGCCGAGGTGCTCGCCGAGCCGAGCACCCGGATCGGCGCGCACACCCTCGTCGTCATCCCGTCGCTGTCCGGGACGACGGCCGAGTCGGTCGCCGCGCTGGAGGCCTGCCGGGCCGCCGGGGCGCACGTGCTCGCCCTCACCGCGCACGCGGACTCCGCTCTCGCGCAGGGGGCGGACGAGGCCTTCGTCGCCTTCGCCGAGGACGACACGTCCTCGGAGTCGTTCTACGTGCAGTCCCTCGTCGTCGCGCTGTCGGCGATGAAGGCGTCCGGCGACCTGTCCGCCGACGACCACGCGCGCATGCTCGCCGAGCTCGCGACGCTGCCCAAGCTGCTCCTCGAGGTCAAGCGGTCCTTCGAGCCGCGCGCCCGCGGGTACGCGGAGCGGATCGCGGCGCAGGACTGGCACGTCGTCTCCGGCGCGGGCTCGACGTGGGCGCAGGCCTTCTACTACGGCATGTGCATCCTCGAGGAGATGCAGTGGATCCGGACCCGCCCGGTCCACGCGTCGGACTTCTTCCACGGCACGCTCGAGCTCGTCGAGGACGGCGTGAGCCTGCTCCTGCTCAAGGGCGAGGACGCCGCCTCCCGCGCGCTCGTCGAGCGCGTCGAGGCCTTCGCCCCGACCGTCGGCGGCGACGTCATGGTGCTCGACAGCGCCGAGGCCGACCTGCCGGGGCTGTCGCAGGACGTCCGGGCGCTGGTCTCCCCGGCGGTCCTCGCGACCGTGCTCGAGCGGGTCAGCGCCCACCTCGAGGTGCTGCGCGACCACCCGCTGACGACGCGCCGGTACTACAAGCGCCTCGCCTACTGAGGCGCACGGCGGCCACCCGCGGACTCGAACCGCGGGCCGCCCGGACGGGCGGGCGGCAGCTTCGAGAGGGTCGTTCTCGACGGGAGTCGCTTCTCCTCGGTACCTCTGTGGCCGGTGCGCCCAGGCTAGGAGGCCCGCCCGGCGGCCCGCGGAGGCCGGAGGTCCCGACAGGTGAGGGCGCGAGCGTGAGCCGTGCCACGCACGTCCGGCCGTCGGGAACCGCTGCAGCACTTCCCAAAGCGGCAATCACGACATAGCGTCACCTCTGTCGCACCGCCCGTGCGGCGCCGCCGCGGACCGCCGAGCCCTGCCGCCGCGCCGGCACACGACCCTCGAGGCAGGGGTGGGGGAACCAGACGCAGGACGCCGGGAACCCTCCGGCTCGGGGTGAAGCCGCCGCGGCGGCCGGGCCAGCACCAGCCCGAACCCGACAGCTCACCCCGCAGGCGTGGAGGTCGCACCCCATGTCGAAGCACAGTCCGTCCCGTCCCGCCCGCGCGGCGCTCGTCGCCCTCGCCACCGCCGCCCTCGGCGGCGCGGCGCTCACCGTCTCCTCGCCCGCCTCCGCCGTCACCGACGCCGACTGGGACCGCCTGGCCCAGTGCGAGTCCAGCGGCCGCTGGGACATCAACACCGGCAACGGCTACTACGGCGGGCTGCAGTTCAGCCAGTCGTCGTGGGAGTTCGTCGGCGGCACCCGCTACGCCCCCCGGGCCGACCTCGCCTCCCGCGGGGAGCAGATCGCCGCCGCCAACCGGCTCCTGTCGATCCAGGGCTGGGGCGCGTGGCCGGCGTGCACGGCCAAGCTCGGGATGCGGGGCATCTCGACGACGTACACCGGCTCGGGCGCGGCGACGCCGACGACGACGCCGGCCCCGCAGGCCCGCCCGGCCGAGCGGGCCTCGCGGTCCGCCGCCCGGACGCCGACCTACACGGTCCGGGCCGGTGACACGCTGTACCGGATCGCCGTGGACAACAAGATCGCCGGCGGCTGGGAGCGGCTCTACGCGCTCAACCGCGGCACGGTGGCGAACCCCGCCCTCATCCAGATCGGTCAGGTGCTCCGCCTGGGCTGAGGTAGGCTGGACGACGGCGCTCCCTGTGCGGGGGCGCCGTCGTCGCGGGCACCGAGCCCGCGCGGTCGCAGACAGACCTCCGACGAACCCGCCCCCTCAGGGTCGAGACCGGGTGCGTGGACACGGGTGCTGATCATCGCGGCCCCGGTACCACCGACTACGGAGTCACCTTCTTGTCCGACGCCCCGGCACGCCCTGCTCGCAAGCCCTACCGCTCCACCGGCCGCCCCCAGCGCCGCTCGTTCGACCGCCCGAACCGCAAGCCCGCCCCGATGCGCAGCCCCGAGCACCTCGCGCTCGACGCGCTGCTCGACGCCGCGCAGGCCGCCCCCGAGCCGCCCCGGCGCACGTTCGCCGAGCTCGGCCTGCCCCCGGTCCTCGTCGAGGCGCTCGGCCGCCGCGGCATCGAGGCCCCCTTCGCCATCCAGTCCCGCGCCCTGCCGGACGCGCTCGCCGGCCGCGACGTGCTCGGCCGGGCCCAGACGGGCTCGGGCAAGACGCTCGCCTTCGGCCTGCCGATGCTCACCCGCCTCGCCGGCGACGGCGACCCGCGCCGCCGCCGCACGCCGGGCGCGCCGCGCGGCCTCGTCCTCGTGCCGACCCGCGAGCTCGCCGTCCAGGTGGCCGACGCCCTCTCGCCGCTCGGCGAGCGGCTCGGCCTGCGGATGACGACGGTCTTCGGCGGCGTCTCCTACGGCCGCCAGCTGTCCGCGCTCGAGCGCGGCGTCGACGTCGTCGTCGCCACGCCGGGCCGGCTCGTCGACCTCATCGAGCGCGGCTCCTGCCGCCTCGACCAGGTCGAGGTGACCGTCCTCGACGAGGCCGACTACATGGCCGACCTCGGCTTCCTCCCGGTCGTCACGCAGATCCTCGAGATGACGCCGCAGGCGGCCCAGCGCCTCCTGTTCTCCGCGACGCTCGACCGCGGCGTGGCGAGCCTGGTCGCCCAGTTCCTCACCGACCCGGCCGCGCACTCGGTCGCCCCGGCCGCCTCGCCGGTCGAGTCGATGGAGCACCTCGTCTTCACCGTGACCCGGGACACCAAGGTCGCCGTCGCCACCGAGGTGGCCGGCCGCCCCGGCCGCACGCTGTTCTTCGTGCGCACCAAGCACGGCGCGGACCGGCTCGCCGAGCAGCTCACCCGCAGCGGGGTGGGCGCCGCGGCGATCCACGGCAACCTCGGCCAGGGCGCCCGCCAGCGGGCCCTGGAGGACTTCGCCGACGGCCGCACCCGCGTGCTCGTCGCCACCGACGTCGCCGCCCGCGGCATCCACGTCGACGGCGTCGACCTCGTCGTCCACTTCGACCCGCCGAACGACCACAAGGACTACCTGCACCGCTCGGGCCGCACGGCCCGCGCGGGGGAGTCCGGCACCGTCGTCGCGCTCGCCTTCCCCGACCAGGTGCGCCAGATGGAGCGCCTGGCCCAGGAGGCCCGGATCAGCCCGACCGTGACCCCGGTCGTGCCCGGGCACGAGGCGGTCCAGGAGCTCGCGACGTCCGGCGAGCCGGTCGTCGTCCGGCCGCGCCCGGCCCGGGCGCCCCGCAGCGGGCACCGCGGTCAGAAGACGTACGGCGGCGGCGGGTACCAGGGCGGTCCCCGCAAGCCCCCGGCCAAGAGCGCCGCGCGCTTCGAGGGCACCCGCGGGCCGCGCCGCCCGTCCCGCTCGGTCTGAGGCCGGGGCACGACCCCGGGGGTGGGAGGCTGGCGGGCATGAGCCCGTCAGCCTCCGCCCTCCCGCTCGGCCTGCCCGTCTTCGCGCTCGAGGACCACTTCGCGCAGTGGGAGTTCCGCGCGCGGCACCACCTCACGGCGTCCGACGCGCAGACCGTCACGGTCGCCGAGCTCTGCGACCTCGCCGACGACCCGGACGCCGCCCGCGCCGGGCTGCTCGACCACGGCCTCGGCTACGTCCCGACGTGGGGGACGGACGCGCTGCGCGCCGCCGTCGCGGCGACCTACGACGGCCTGCGCCCCGAGCACGTCCTCGCCTTCGCCGGCGCCGAGGAGGCGCTGTTCTGGCTGTTCCAGGCCCTGCTCGGCCCCGGTGACCACGCCGTCGTCACCGTCCCCTGCTACCAGGCCGCGGAGAGCGTCCCGCTGCGCACCGGCGCGGACGTCACGGGCGTGCCGCTGTGGCGCGGGGAGGGCGCCGACCTGCGCTGGCACCTCGACGTCGACGCCGTCGCGGCGGCGCTGCGCCCGACGACGCGGGTCGTCGCCGTCAACGTCCCGAACAACCCCACCGGGTACGTCCCGGACGCCGCGACGTGGGCCGCGCTCGTCGCGCTCTGCGAGGACCGCGGCGTGACCCTCGTCTCCGACGAGGTCTACCGGGGCATCGAGACCGACCCGGCCCGCACGCTGCCCGCCGCGGCCGACCTCGGCGGGCGCACCGTCTCGGTCGGCGTCCTGTCCAAGGCGCACGGCCTGCCGGGCCTACGGGTCGGCTGGGTGGCCACCCGCGACACCGCGCTGCTCGCCCGGCTCGAGCGGGCCAAGCACTGGACGAGCATCTGCAACGCCGGCCCGAGCGAGTACCTCGCCGTGCTCGCCCTCGGCGTGCAGGACCGGCTCCTCGCCCGCAACCGGGCCCTCGTCGCGCGGAACACGGCGCTGCTCGACGCCTTCGTCGCCGAGCACGCCGACGTGCTCTCCTGGCAGCCGCCGGACGGCGGGTGCGTCGCCTTCGCGCGGTACGCGGGCGACGACGGCGTCGAGGCCTTCTGCGCCCGCGCGCTCGAGCGCGAGGGCGTGCTCCTGCTTCCCGGCTCGCTCTACGCCTCCGACCTCGTGCCCGTGCCGGGCGACCGGTTCCGGATCAGCGTGGGTCGTCGGGGTCTGGAGCAGGGGCTGGCCGCGCTCGCCCGGTGCGTGCGGCGGTCATGATCGCCATGAGCGGGACCACGCGGTCCTCGGGCACCTCGTAGCGGCCGCGGCCGGTCGTCGCGAGCCAGCCCTCGGCGATGAGCGGCTTGAGGTGGTGGTAGAGCTGCCCGGTCGTGCCGGAGCCGGGCAGGGACGCCAGGGCGGAGACCGTGCGGGCGCCGCGCAGCACCTCGCGGAGCAGCTGGAGGCGCACCGGGTGGGCGAGGGCGGCGAAGGACTCCGCGCTCGGCGTCCAGTCGGCGTCGAGCAGGTCGCCGGTCGACATCTCCCGCTGCCAGGACGCCCGCACGCCGCGGGGGAGCCGGGCGGCGCCGGTGAGCAGGACGCCGCCGGGCTTGCCCAGCCGGTCGCGCAGGTCGGCCGGTGTGAAGGGGATCGCACCGGGGGAACCGTCGGAGCTCGTACGACTTCCCTGGGTGACCGCGTCCCCGTCGTCGTCCTCGCCCCTGTCACGGTGGGTCACGGTCGCTGCGGACAGACCGGTCTCGACGGCGGCGAGTCGCGCCTCCAGCTCGGCGAGGCGAGCACGGAGCGCATCGACGTCGCCGGTGGAGGCCGGTTTCGTGCGGGTCTTGGCCACGGCTCCCATGATTACGGAACTCCGTACGAGTCGAAAACTCAGGGCTTCCGGCGGATGAACGCAGGTGTCCCGAGCCGCTTCACTACCCGAGGACACTTACGTACCGCCCGCCCCCGGAGGGAAGAGCGTTGGATCTCCTGCTGCTGAGCGTCGTCGCACTCGTCGCCCTCGCGCTGCTGTTCGACTTCACGAACGGCTTCCACGACGCCGCCAACAGCGTCAGCACCGTCGTCGCCACGAAGGCCATGTCGGCCCGCACGGCGGTGTGGTTCAGCGCGGCGTGCAACTTCGCCGCCCTCTTCGTCGTCGGGACCGCGGTGGCCAACACGGTGGCCAAGGTGGTCAAGCCGGATATCTCCGGCGTCGCCGTCGTCTTCGCGGCGCTCGTCGCGGCGATCGCCTGGAACTACCTCACGTGGTGGTTCGGCATGCCGTCGTCCTCGAGCCACGCGATCATCGGCGGCCTCGTCGGCGCCGGGCTGGCCGCGGGCGGCGCGGCGGCGATCGAGTGGGGCAAGGTCCGGGAGACGGCGCTGTTCATCATCCTCTCGCCGGTCATCGCCTTCACCATCGCGGGCCTGGGCTACGGCGTCGTGCGCCTGCTCCAGATGGTGACCCGCTGGGGCGACGACGCCAAGCCCTTCAAGGCGCTCCAGGTGGTCTCCGCCGGCGCCGTCTCCTTCGGCCACGGCGCGAACGACGCGCAGAAGACGATGGGCGTCATCGCGGCCCTGCTCGTCGGCTCCGGCTACCTCGGCGTCGGCGCCGACGGCAAGATCGCCGTGCCGCTGTGGGTCGAGCTCAGCGCCTACTCGGCGATCGCCGTCGGCACCGCCTGGGGCGGCTGGCGGATCATCGAGACGATGGGCCTGAAGATCACGAACCTGTCCGCCAACACGGGCGTCGCCGCGAACATCGGCGCGACGACGGCCATCTTCGGCGGCACCGCACTCGGCATCCCGCTGTCGACGACGCACGCCGCGGCCTCGTCCGTCGTCGGCGCCGGCACCGCCGCCCGCCGCGGGACGAACTGGAAGGTCGTCGGCGAGATGGCGCTCGCGTGGGTCGTGACGATCCCCGCGACCGCGCTGCTGTCCTGGGTCTTCTACGAGCTCACGCAGCTGCCGACGGTCGCCGCCTGGATCGTCCTCGCGCCGGTGCTCACCGCCATGGCCGGGCTCATCGCCTACGCGATGCTGCACTCCACCGGGGCCGACGAGGTCGCGCAGGAGGTCGAGGCCAAGGTCGCCGAGACCCGCCTCCCGGTGCAGGCCGGGAGCGGCACGCTCACGGCCGCCTGACCCGCCCGGGTCCGCTTCTACGGAGTTACGGAGAAGTCTGAACGACGGCCCAACGCCCGGTGAACGAGCGGTGAACGGCCACCCCGCCCGGACGGGGGGCGGAAACCTCGTTAGGGTCGAATCGTGCCAGTCGAGCTCGTGGTCGTCGCCAACCGCCTCCCCGTCGACCGCGTGACCGCCGGGGACGGCGCCACCCAGTGGAAGGCCAGCCCGGGCGGTCTCGTCGCCGCCCTCGAGCCGGTCATGCGCTCCGCGGAGGGGGCGTGGGTCGGCTGGACCGGCGCGCCGGGGGAGGACGTCGAGCCCTTCGACTCGGCGGGCATGCACCTCGTGCCGGTGCGCCTGGAGGCCGAGGAGGTCGAGCGCTACTACGAGGGCATGTCCAACGCGACGCTCTGGCCGCTCTACCACGACGTCATCGTCGCCCCGCAGTTCCACCGCCACTGGTGGGACTCCTACGTGCAGGTCAACCGGCGCTTCGCCGACGCGGCCGCCGGCGAGGCCGCGCAGGGTGCGACGGTGTGGGTGCAGGACTACCAGCTCCAGCTCGTCCCGGCGATGCTCCGCGAGCAGCGGCCGGACCTGCGGATCGGGTTCTTCAACCACATCCCGTTCCCGCCGTTCGAGATCTTCGCCCAGCTGCCGTGGCGCCGGCAGGTCGTCGAGGGGCTCCTCGGGGCCGACCTCGTCGGGTTCCAGCGGCCCGCGGACGCCGGCAACTTCCTGCGGGCCTGCCGTCGGGTCGGCCTGACGACCCGCCGGGACACCGTCACCGTGGGGACGCGGACCGTCCGGGCCCAGGCCTTCCCCATCTCCGTCGACACCGCGAGCCTCGACGAGCTGGCCCGCACCGAGGGCGTCGCCGAGCGGGCCATGGTGCTGCGCGCCGAGCTCGGCGAGCCGGACGTGCTGCTCCTCGGCGTCGACCGGCTCGACTACACCAAGGGCATCCTCCACCGGCTCCAGGCGTACGGCGAGCTCCTCGACGACGGCCGCCTGCGGGTGCCCGGTGTCGAGGCCGGGACCGACCGGGGGGACGACGACACCCCCCGCGCCGTCCTCGTCCAGGTCGCGACGCCGACCCGCGAGCGGGTCGACCAGTACCGGCAGATGCGCGACGACGTCGACCTCGCCGTCGGGCGGATCAACGGCGTCCACGCGAGCATCGGGCACCCCGCCGTGCACTACCTCCACCAGTCCGTCGACAAGGCCGAGCTCGCCGCGCTCTACCGCGCCGCCGACGTCATGCTCGTCACCCCGCTGCGGGACGGCATGAACCTCGTCGCCAAGGAGTACGTCGCGAGCCGGGTCGACGAGGACGGCGCCCTCGTGCTGTCCGAGTTCACCGGCGCGGCGATCGAGCTGAGCACCGCCTACGGGGTCAACCCGCACGACATCGACGGCACGAAGGACGCGGTGATGCGTGCCGTCCGGGCGCCGCAGCGCGAGAAGGTGCGCCGGATGCGGGCCATGCGCAAGCGCGTCTTCGAGCACGACGTCGCCCGCTGGGCCGCGGACTTCCTCAGCGCGCTCGACCCGCACCGCGGCTGAGGCGACCCCCGTCCCTCTAGGCTGCCGGGCGTGACCTCCGCCGCGCAGGCCCCGGGCGAGCGGCCGGGCGGCGGGCTCGTCGCGGCCTACGCGCGCAGCCGGGAGCCGGCCGCCGGGCCCGGCGCCGGCCCGCACGACGAGCTCGTCGGACCCGACGGCGCGCCCCGGCCCGCGGCGGGCGACCTC
>JBQGCR010000772.1:0-3239 GCA_052038585.1 Kineosporiaceae bacterium | reverse complement strand
CCGTAGAGCACGAGCTGGGCGACGACGAGGCCGTTGAAGAACCACGGGACGATCGGCCGGACGGACTGCGCCGCGCGGTCGAGGTCGAGCACCCGCTCGTAGCGCTCGGTCGCGGAGTCCTCGCCGGGCACGGTGCCGACCTGCGCGCCGACGGCGTCCGGCGGCACGTCGACGCCGAGCGCGCCGAGGAGCGTCGGCTGCAGGTCCGTCGTCTGGAGCAGCCCGGCCTGCCGGGTCGAGGACACCCACGCCAGGCCGGCGTCGTAGTCGCCGCCGCCCGCCCTCGGCCCGGACGCGCCGAGCAGCTGCAGGTGCGGCCGCTGCCCGGCGTCGGCGAGCGAGGCGACGACCGTCGTCGCGCCGGCGGGCAGGGCGTCGAGCACGGTGCCGATCCGCGCGGTGACGTCGGCGACCTGGTCCGGCACCGGCCGGGCGAGGTCCCCGGTCAGGGCCGGCTCGCCGCCGACGTGGTCGTCGGGGTCGCGCACCGCGCCGACGTCGACGACGACGAGGCGGGCGCCGGAGCCCAGCGCGGCCGCGACGTCGGCCGCGAGGTCCGTGCCGTCCCAGACCGCCGGGGCGGTGCCGTCCGTCGTCGCGAGGGCGACGGCGGCCCCGGGGCCGACGGCCGCGGTGGGGACGCCGGCGGCGGCGAGGGTGTCGCCGAGCAGCCCCGGCGTCGCCTCGAAGGAGCCGTCGCGGGCCTCCTGCGTGTAGACGTCCCAGCGCGGGACCCGCGCCGGCCCGCCGCGGACGTCCGCCTCGACGCCGAGCGGCCGGCAGTACGCCTCGAAGACGCCCGTCTCCTCGTCCCGCGTCGTCGCGGCGTCCCCGGCGCGCCGGCCCGCCGACACCGCGAGCCAGCCGTCGACCGGGCAGGCCGCGGAGCGGACGCCGCGGACGGCGACGGAGCCGATCGTGCCGGACTCGACGAAGCGGCCGAGGGCGGCGTCGTCCGGGGCGACGTCCGCCCACGTGAGGCCGCCGGTGCCGACGAGGACGACCGGACCGGGGACGGCGTCGTCCGCCGCCGCGGGGTTCGCCGCCGGCCCGGAGAGGACGGCGGCCGCGGCGGCGAGGGCGACGGCGGCGCGGCGGAGGATGCGCACCGGATCAGGCTACGGCCGCCTCACCGCGGCACCCGTCCGGGCGTGTGGAGGCCGTGTGGACGTGCTCGCAGTCGCCGGGTGCCCGCGCGGTCAGACCGGCAGGTCGAGCCCGACGACGGACAGCGCGGTGAGCACGGCGAGCACGCCGCACACGCCGGCGCCGACGCGGCGGATCGTCGACAGCCGCAGCCGGGTGAGCAGCGCCTTGCCGAGCAGGGCGGCCGCGCCGGAGACGAGGAGCAGGCCGACCCACGCGCCGGCGAAGACCGAGACCGGGTCGTCGTAGCGGGCGGCGAGGCCCGCGGTGAGCAGCTGGGACAGGTCGCCCCACTCGGCGAGGAAGAGCACGCCGAAGCTCGTCGCGATCGCGGCCAGGGCGCCGGTGCGGCCGGTGCCGACCTTCTGCGAGAACTCGGCCTCGGCCTGCTCCTCCTCGGCGTCCGCGGCGTCGGCACCGCGCCAGAGGACGACCGCACCGACGGCGAAGAGCAGCGCCGCGACGAGGTGCACCGGCGTCGTCGGCAGCCGGCCGAGCAGGCCGCCGAGGGTCACCGCGACGAGGGACTGGACGGCGAAGGCGAGCCCGACGCCGATCCACGCGTACAGCGGTCGGAACCGCGTCGCGAGCACGAGGGTGGCGATGAAGGTCTTGTCCGGCAGCTCGACGGGGACGATGACGAGCAGGACGGTGAGGGCGACGGCGAGATCCATGACGCGTCAACGCTACCGGGGCGACGCGGATGGTCCCGACCGCCTGAGCCATACTCAGGGGGATTGAATATTCAGTTCGGCTGAAGGTAGCGTCGGGCCATGGCGATGCAGGAACCGACGACGTACGTGCTCGTCGCGCTGGCCGAGGGACCGCAGCACGGCTACGCGCTGCTCGGCCGGATCGCGGACCTCTCGAAGGGGCAGGTGCGGCTCAAGCCCGCGACCCTCTACGGGGCGCTCGACCGGCTGACCGAGCAGGGACTCGTCGCGGTGAGCGGCGAGGAGCAGGTGGACGGGCGGCTGCGCCGCTACTTCACCCTGACCCCGCAGGGCCGGACCGCGCTCGTCGAGCAGGAGGAGCGCCTGCGGCACGCGGCGGACGCCGCCCGCGCGGCCCTGCGGCGCGCGACGACCACGAGGACGGACGTGCGAGGGGCGACGGCATGACGACCACGACGACGGACCGGCGGGTGCGCCGGCTCCTGCTGGCCTACCCGCCGGTGTGGCGCGAGCGGCACGGCGACGCGCTTCGGGGCGTGCTGCTCGACACGGCGGACGCCCGCGGCCGCGGGCCGACGGCGGGCGAGGCGGTCGACGTCGTCTGGCGCGGCCTGGCCGTCCGGGCGCGCCTGCTCACCCCGTCGCCGGAGACCCGCTCCGCCGCCGGCACGCTCGCGCTCGTCACCGGCGCGGCCCTCGCCGGCGTCGCGCTCGTCCTCGGCGAGGTCGCGACGTGGTCCTCGGGGGAGGCGCTCGGCCGGCTCCCCGGGTCCGTCGGGCCGTTCGCCACGGCCGGCGACGTCGTGTGGCCGCTGTGGCTCCTCGGCCTCGGCGCCGCGCTCGCCGCCCGCGTCCGCGCCGCGCGCGGGGCGGGCGCCCTGTCGCTCGCCGCGCTGCTCCTGACCTCCGGCCGGTCGGTGGCCAGGGTCGCCGCCGTCCTGGTCACCGGGCTCGACGTCGAGCTGGCGCAGCCGCCGCTCAACCCCGTCCCCGGCCACCTCGTCGTCCTCGCCGTCCCGCTCTCGCTCCTCGCGCTCTGGGGGATGCCGCGGCTGACCCGGCCCGGGGCGCTGAGCGCGGCGGCCGGCACCGCGGTCTCCGCGGCGGGCCTGACGTGGGCCGCGACCTCCGGCGCGCGGGGCGGCGGGACGTGGTCCGCCGAGGCCTGGCAGAGCGACCCGGGCTACGCCTTCCTCCGCGTGACGGGCGTCGTCGGCCTGTTCCAGGTGGCGCCCGCCGCCGTCCTCGCCGTGCTCCTCGCGGCGCTCGTCTCGCGGCGGTGGCGGCCGCACTGGCTGCCGGCGGCCGGGCTCTGGAGCCTCGCGCTCGCCGCGGCGGCGCCCCTGCCGTTCGTCGTGGGCGACCTGGCCGGCCGGCGGTGGGGCAGCCTCGCGCACCCCTACGTCGCGGAGTCGGCGT
>JBQGCR010000771.1:0-2481 GCA_052038585.1 Kineosporiaceae bacterium | reverse complement strand
GGGCCGGTCAGGTGCATCGGGGCGAGGACCACGGCGTTGACGACGACGCCGACGACACCGCCGAGCATCGTGTCGAGGATGGTCGCCGCGGTGAACGAGACGCTGTCCCACTGGAGGCTGAGCAGCGAGAGCAGCACCATCGTCGGCACCTGGATGCCGTGCGCGCCCAGCCGGTCCCACCGGCCGATGACCAGCGCGAGCAGGAGGACGAGGACCATCGACCACCACGTGACACCGACGAGGTTGCCGACGCCCCACGCGACGCTCATCCCGACGACGACGGCGACGAGGCGCTCGACGCTCTGCCAGAGCGACCGGACGATCGTCCGGTCGACGACGAGCAGCGCCGCGAGGGGCGCGTAGAACGAGGTGCTGCTGTCGACGACGACGACGGCCAGCTGCCACGCGAGGACCGCGGCCGCCGCCGACTTCACGAGCATCAGGGCGTCGTCGCGCTCGGGCCCCGGGCCGCGCAGCACGGCCCGGGCGGTGCCGCCCCACCGATTCAAAGTCGCGCGGACGCCGCGGCGGGCCGTGGCCTGGGTCGTCATCCTCCCGACCCTAGCCACCGCCGCAGGTCGGCGGAGGCGCCGGGTCAGGCCTCCAGCGTGAGGACGAGGTGCGTCGTCGCAGGGTCCCGGCGCGAGCGCAGCGCCGCCGTGGTGACCCCCGGTGCGTGCCCGACGGCGAGCTCGACCGTGCTCGGGAGGAACACCGGCTTCGTGAACCACACCCGGCTCGTCGAGGGCCCGAGCGAGGCCCGGCCGAGAGCCGCGAGGGTGCGCGCGTAGGTCCACATCCCGTGGGCGATGTGCCGCCGGAAGCCCATCGCCCGCGCCGCCAGCGGGTGCAGGTGGATGGGGTTGACGTCGCCCGAGACGCCGGCGTACTCGCGACCCAGCCCGTCGGGCAGCCGCCAGACGGCGACGGCCGACCCGTCCGGGGCCTGCGGCGGGGCGTCGCCGCGCGGCGCGTCCTCGTCGCCGCGACCGCGGGAGAGGTAGACGCTGTCGCACGTCCAGACGAGCTCGTCGCCGACCCGCGCCTCGAGCCGGACGTCGAGCGTGCGGCCCTTCCGGTGCGGGCGGAGGCCGCCCGCCGTGACGTCGAGCGTCAGGGGTTGCGAGGCGTCGAGGGCGCGGTGCGACGTGACCCGGTTCTCGAGGTGGACGAGCCCCGGCAGGGCGAGCGGGAAGTCGGGTCGCGTCATGAGCGCCGTCTGGAGCGGGAAGGCCAGCACCCACGGGTACGGCTGCGGCACGGTGTCGGACACGTCGTACCCCGTGAGCCGCTGGTAGGCCGCCAGCCGGCCCCGGTCGACGCGCACGTCCTCGACGCGCAGCGTCCGGTCGGGCACCTCGCTCCCCCGGCGGCCTTGTCCGGTGACCGCGGCGCGGGCGAGCAGCGGCGTCGTCGCCGGCAGCGCGGCCAGTGTCTCGACGGCCACCGTCAGGCCCCGAGGAGGCTCTGGCCGCAGACGCGGACGACGTTGCCGGACACCGCAGCCTGTGCGTCGCCGGCGAAGAAGGCGATGGCCTCCGCGACGTCGACCGGCAGCCCGCCCTGCGCCAGGCTGTTGAGCCGGCGCCCCACCTCGCGGGTGCCGAGCGGGATGCGCGCGGTCATCTCGGTCTCGATGAACCCCGGCGCGACGGCGTTGACCGTGATCCCCCGCCGGCGCAGCGCGCGGTCGTCCGCGTAGCCGTCGACGAGGCCGATGACGCCGGCCTTGGACGCCGCGTAGTTCGCCTGCCCACGGTTGCCCGCGATCCCGGCGATCGACGACACGAGCACCACCCGGCCGCCCTCGCGCACACCGTCCTTCGCGAGCAGCGCCTCGTTCATCGCGAGGATCGACAGGAGGTTGACGCGCACGACGGAGTCCCAGCGGTCGGCGTCGGTGTTGGCCAGCAGCTTGTCGCGGGTGATGCCCGCGTTGTGCACGACGACGTCGAGGCCGCCGTGCCGGGTGCGGGCGTGCTCGAGGATGCGCGCACCCGCGTCGGCCGCCGTGACGTCGAGCTGCAGTGCGGTACCCCCGACGGCGTTGGCCACCGTCGCCAGCGACGCGCCCGCGGCGGGCACGTCGACGCAGACGACGGTGGCGCCGTCGCGGTGCAGCGTGCGGGCGATGTCCGCCCCGATGCCGCGCGCGGCCCCGGTGACGACGGCGACCTTGCCGGCCAGCGGGCGCTCGGCGTCCGCGGTTGCGGTCGCCTCCCCCTCGCCGACCCTGAACACCTGGCCGTCGACGTAGGCCGACCGGCCGGACAGCAGGAACGTCACCGTCCCGAGCGCCGCCGCCTCGGACCCCTCGGTGACGAGCACGAGGTTGGCGGTGGCGCCGGCCCGCAGCTCCTTGCCCACCGAGCGCGTGATGCCCTCGAGCGCCCGGCGCGCGGCGCGCTGGGCCACGGTGGCCGCGCCCTCGGGGTGACGGCCGACGACGACGACGCGGGCGGAGCGCCCGAGCCGCTTGAG
>JBQGCR010000770.1:0-3055 GCA_052038585.1 Kineosporiaceae bacterium | reverse complement strand
GCGAGGTCGAGCCGGTGCAGGCGGGTGCGGGCCTCGTGGTCGACGGCGACGAGGAGCGCCGACGCGTCCTGGTACCACTGGGCCCAGCCGACCTCGCCCGGCACGTCGAGCGGGAGCTCACGCTCCTCGCCGGTGACGACGTCCCAGACGAGAAGCTCGCCGCGGCCGCGCCGCTCGTGGACGACGAGCAGCCGGGGGTCGCCGGCGACCGGCGCGAAGCCCGTCGCGTCGACGCCCTTGCCGGGGCCGTTCCAGAGGTCGGCGACGACGGTGCCGTCCTCGACGCGGAGCACGCGCAGGGCGGGGTGGCGCGAGTCGCCGTGCTCGCTGTGCCACAGGGCCACCAGCGTGCCGTCCTCGGACAGGTCGGCGACGCCGGCGTCCTCCGCGTGCTCGTAGAGCAGCCGGCCCGCGGGAGCGGCGCCGGCCGGCCCGGTCGTGACGACGTCGACCCGGCTGCCGTAGGCGTCGTCGCCGCGGCCCACGACGACGAGGCCGTCGCGGCCGAGCGCGAGGCCGCCGGGGTAGGCGGCGGCCAGGCCGGTGGCGTCCTCGACGCCCTCGCCCGGGCCGGAACCCCACGGCTGCCGCCGCCAGACGCCGAACTCGTCGCCGTCGTGGTCGTCGAACCACCACACCCACGCGCCGTCCGGGGTGAGCGCGGCCCCGCGGGTGCCCTCCTTGCGCGACGTCGCCCGGGTCAGCGTGCCCGTGGCGGCGTCCCACGAGTGCACCTCGAGCACCCCGTCAGCGGTGGCCCCGACGACGCAGCGGTCGGGGGCGTCGTCCGCCCAGTGCGGCAGTCCCACTCGTCCGGCTCGGAACCGCTTCTCCCAGTTCGGGACGGCGGTGGTCGGGGTATCAGCGTCGCTCACCTGCTGATCCTCACAGGTGAGGGGGACGCAAGCACCTACCGGGGTGCCGTACCCGTGGGTAACATCTCGGCCGATCATGCGGGATGAGGAGGCGTGCGATGGGGCACGAGCTCGTACCGGCGCAGTGCCGGGTCAAGGGGCACTCGCTGCACTACGTCCGCGGCGGCGACGGCCCGCCGCTGGTCTTCCTCCACGGCGTCCTCGGCTCGCACCGCACGTGGGACCACCTCGCGGCCGAGATGGCGCGCACCCACACCGTCGTCGCCCCGGACCTCTTCGGCTGCGGGGCCTCCGACCGTCCGGACGGCGCCGACTACTCCCTCGGCAGCCACGCAGGCGCGGTCCGCGACCTGCTCGACGAGCTCGGCCTGGGACCGGTCACGCTCGTCGGGCACAGCCTCGGCGGCGGCATCGCCCTCGACTTCACCTACCTCTTCCCGGACCGCGTGCGCGGCCTCGTCCTCGTCTCCAGCGGCGGGCTCGGGCGTGAGGTCCACGGGCTGCTCCGGGCACCGACGCTGCCGCTCGCCGAGTACGTCCTGCCGCTGGTTGCCTCGGGGCCCGCCCGCCGCAACGGCGCCGCGCTCGGCCGGCTGCTGCGCGCGGCCGGGGTGCGCGGCAGCACCGACGTCGTCGAGGCGTGGGCCGGCTTCGAGCAGCTCGGGGACGCCGCGAGCCGGCGCGCCTTCCTCGCGACGATCCGCTCCGTCGTCGGCCCCGAGGGTCAGCGGGTGTCGGCGCGCGAGCTCCTGCCGCGCCTGGAGGTGCCGACGCTCGTCGTCTGGGGCGGCGCGGACCGGCTCATCCCCGTCGCCCACGGCCGCGAGGCCGCGGGACTCATCCCCGGTGCGCGGCTCGTCGAGTTCGAGCGCGCCGGCCACTTCCCGCACCTCGACGAGCCGGACCGGTTCGCCGCACTCATGCACGAGTTCACGGCGGCGCTGCGGTCCCCGGGCTCGATGGCGGGGTAGCCGCCGTCACCAGCCCGTCGCGGCCCAGAGGGTCACCGGCACGAGGGACGCGACGACGAACGTCGTCCACCAGCCGCGCGAGGCCCGCACGCCCTGGAGCGTGCGGACGGCCCACCCCGCGACGGCGAGGAGGGCCGCGGCCACCGCGAGGGGCGCGAGCAGGAGGAGGAGGTAGACGTCCGTGCCCTCGTCGAAGGTGGGGTCGGCCCCGACGAGGCCGAGCGGCATGAGGACCAGCGGGGCGAGGCCGAGGTAGGCGGCGGTCCAGAGCAGGGTGAGGGGCACGCCGACGAGGAAGCCGGACAGGCCGGCGCCGACGAGGTGGCGGGGTGCGGGCCGCGGCCGGCGGGTGGTGGCCGGCCTGGTCAGGGTCGACATGCCCCGATCATGGCGCACGGACCGCCACGTCCGCGAGGGTCCCGGCGCGTGCGGCCGTACGCTCGGGTCGTGCAGGACATCCCCGTGACGGGCGGCGAGATCCGCCTCGGCCAGTTCCTCAAGCTCTCGGGCGTCGTCGACGCGGGCTCGGACGTCAAGCACGTCCTCGCCGAGCTCGACGTCCGGGTCAACGACGAGCCGGAGGACCGGCGCGGGCGGCGGCTCGTCCCCGGCGACGTCGTCGCCGTCGGTCCGACGGTCCTTCGGGTCACCGACGCGGGCTGACTGCGGCGATGGGCAGCGATCCGTTCACCGAGCCGAACCCGCTCCTGTTCCTCGGGCTGCTCCTGGGCACGGCGGTCCTGGCCCTCGTCCTCGTCGTCGTGGGGCTGGTCCGCCTCGTCCGCCCGTCAGGCCGGGGCCGGCTCGGCGCGCTCGCCGTCCTGGCGGCGTCCGCGACGTCGGCGGTCTGGTGCGCCGGGCTCTGGACGATGCTCGGCGACGAGTCGGCCTACGCGGACGCCTGCCTCGACCGGCTCGGTGCCGCGCGGTACGCGGAGATGACGGGTTACGAGCACTCCCTGCTGCCGCCGAGCTTCCGGTGCGTCGAGGCCGCGGGATCGGTGGACATCGTCCCGGGGTGGGTGGCGCCCGTGCTGACGGGGCTCATCGTCGTCACGGGCGTGCTGTTCTGGGTGGCGCGCGAGCGGTCCCGGGTCGGCGTCCTCCCTCGCGCGGGGTGACAGGACCCGTCGTGCCCGGGGCCCCCCCGTCGTCGCGGTACCCGACACACCGTTGGGCCTCAAGTGCACCCCACCCCCCAGCGTGGGG
>JBQGCR010000769.1:0-11821 GCA_052038585.1 Kineosporiaceae bacterium | reverse complement strand
GCGGACGCGCCGGCGCTCGTACCGGCCGCCGGCCGCACCGGGTTCGGTCGGGCGGGCGAGGACGAGCGGCGCCGCTCGGCGCTGGCCTCCGAGGCGCTGGCGGAGCTGTCGTGGCTGTCGACGTACACCCCGGCCGCCGTCGAGGACGGGGACCGGCTCGCCAAGCGCACCCCGGCGCCGGTGCCCGACCCCGAGCCCGGCGCCGGCGCGCCGGACGCGGCCGAGCCCCAGGCCCGCCCGCGCTCGGCGGCCCAGGTCCGCTCGGTGCTCGGCGGCTTCCACTCCGGCGTCGCCCGGGCCCGCAGCGAGCCCGCTGCCCCAGGGCCCGGCGGTGCACCGAAGGACGACCCGACGACCGACCAGCTCCCTGCCCTGACCGACCGGAGGACCCCGTGACCGCGACGACCCCGGAGACGGCCGACTTCGGCTGGCTCCTCGACAACTTCGTCCGCAGCGTGCCGGGCGTGCGGCACACGCTCGTCGTGTCCGCCGACGGCCTGCTCATGGCGATGTCGGACGGGCTGGACCGCACGTCCGCCGACCAGCTGGCCGCCGTCGTCGCCGGGCTGTCCAGCCTGACCCGCGGTGCGGCGCGGCAGCTGCGCAGCGGCCAGGTGCGCCAGGCCGTCGTCGAGACGGACGAGCTGTTCCTGTTCCTCATGACGATCTCGGACGGCTCGGTGCTCGCCGTCGCGGCCGACGCGACGTGCGACGCGGGGCTCGTCGGCTACGAGATGGCCCTGCTCGTCAGCCGCGCCGAGGCCGTCCTCTCACCGCAGCTCGTCGAGCAGATGCGCTCCCGGCTGCCGGTGACGGGCTGAGGCCGCGATGACCACCCACCGCGGGGGCGCCGACGACGAGGCGCCGTACGTGCGTCCGTACACGGTCACCGGCGGCCGGACCCGGCCGAGCTCGGCCGACCTGCCGATCGAGGCGCTCGTGGAGACGGTGCGCCGCACCGGGATCGGGCTCACGCCGGAGAAGCAGCGGATCCTCGCCCTCGCCGAGGGGCAGTACCTGTCGGTCGCCGAGCTCGGCGCCCACCTGCGGCTGCCGGTCGGCGTCGTCCGCGTCCTCGTGTCCGACCTCGCCGACGCCGGCCTCGTGCGCGTGCACGGGCTCGCCCTGCCCACCCCGGCGGCCGGCGACGGCTCCCGCCCCGCCCCGACCCTGCGCGTCCTGGAGAGTGTTCTCGATGGCATTTCCGCGCTCTGACGTCGCGGCCGCGCCCGCGCCCCCGGTCCCCGCGGCGCGAGCGGCCCGCCCCGGGCCGGCCGCGCCGCCCACCGTCGTGAAGATCGTCGTCGCGGGCGGGTTCGCCGTCGGCAAGACGACGTTCATCGGCTCCATCTCCGACATCGAGCCGCTGTCGACCGAGGCGGCGATGACGGAGCACAGCCTCGGCGTCGACGACGCCGGCCGGCAGGCCGGGGCGAAGACGACGACGACCGTGGCGATGGACTTCGGCCGGATCGCCCTGCCGGGCGACCTGTGGCTGTACCTGTTCGGCACCCCGGGGCAGGACCGGTTCCTCTTCATGTGGGACGACCTCGTGCGCGGCGCGATCGGCGCCGTCGTCCTCGTCGACACCGACCGGCTGGAGCAGTGCTTCCCGGCGGTCGACTACTTCGAGAGCCGCGGCATCCCCTTCGTCGTCGGCGTCAACTGCTTCGACGGCGTGGCCCGGCACGCGCTCGAGGACGTCCGCGAGGCGCTGTCCGTCTCCCCCGAGGTGCCGATGCTCTACACCGACGCCCGGTCCCGCGAGGCGACGAAGCAGGCGCTGCTCGCCGTCGTCCGGCACGCGATGAC
Source organism: Kineosporiaceae bacterium (assembly GCA_052038585.1). Lineage (GTDB taxonomy): Bacteria > Actinomycetota > Actinomycetes > Actinomycetales > Kineosporiaceae > JBQGCR01. The sequence continues at coordinate 10,009 of JBQGCR010000769.1, read as the reverse complement.
CCGCGCCGGCGCCTGAACCTGCGCACGCGGACTCGGGCGCGGCCGGACGATCGTGGCCGCGATCCGGGCATTTACCGTATATATGGGTGAGGGTGCGCCGTCCCGATCTCCCTGGCGGTGACGTGACCAGATCGTTACGCGCACAAGCGTCAAAGCCTGTTGCCTCCCGGTAACGCAAGCGTTTACATAGCGGTCGAGTGGAGCCCGGGCAGCGGTGCCCGGCCACCAGACCGGGAGGAACATCCATGGCCATTCGCACGTGGCGGCGTGGTTCGGCCGCGCTCGCAGGTGCTCTTGGTGTCACGCTCGCCCTCGCGGCGTGCGGCGGCAACGACGACAGCGGCGCGGACGCGGGGGGCACCTCGGCGTCCGGCGACTGCGCGGCCTTCGCGGACTACGGCACGTTCGAGGACGCCGAGGTCAACATCTACTCCTCGATCCGCGACATCGAGGCCGACCGCTTCGACACCTCCTTCGAGAAGTTCGAGGAGTGCACGGGGATCGACATCAAGTGGGAGGGCTCGGGCGAGTTCGAGGCCCAGCTCCAGGTGCGCGTCGACGGCGGCAACGCCCCCGACCTCGCGCCGATCCCGCAGCCCGGTCTGCTCGCCACCCTCGTCGGCAAGGGCGCCGTCAAGGCCGCCTCCGACGAGGTCAAGGCCAACGCGGAGCAGTCGTACAGCCCCGACTGGCTGGCCTACGGCACGGTCGACGGCACGTTCTACGCCCCGCCGCTCGGCGCCAACGTCAAGTCGTTCGTCTGGTACTCGCCCAGCATGTTCGAGGAGAACGGCTGGGAGATCCCGACGACGTGGGACGAGCTCAAGACGCTCAGCGACACGATCGCCGGCACCGGCATCAAGCCGTGGTGCGCGGGCATCGAGTCCGGCGACGCCACCGGCTGGCCGGCGACGGACTGGCTCGAGGACGTCATGCTCCGCACCGCGGGCCCCGAGGCCTACGACCAGTGGGTCGCGCACACGATCCCGTTCAACGACCCGCAGGTCGCCACGGCGCTCGACGAGGTCGGCGGGATCCTCAAGAACGCCGACTACGTCAACGGCGGCTACGGCGACGTCAAGTCCATCGCGACGACGGCGTTCCAGGAGGGTGGCCTGCCCATCCTCGAGGGCCAGTGCGCGCTGCACCGCCAGGCATCGTTCTACGCCAACCAGTGGCCCGAGGGCACGCAGGTGGCCGAGGACGGCGACGTCTTCGCGTTCTACCTGCCGGGCGCCTCGGCCGACGACCGTCCGGTCCTCGGCGGCGGCGAGTTCCTCGCGGCGTTCAACGACAAGCCCGAGACGCAGGCCGTCCAGCTCTACATGGGCTCGGCGGAGTACCAGAACGACAAGGCCAAGCTGGGCGACTGGATCTCCCCGCACAAGGAGCTCGACGCGGCCAACGCCGTGACCGGTGACGGCTCGCCGAACCCGATCAACGCGCTCTCGGTCGAGATCCTCCAGGACCCGAACGCCGTCTTCCGCTTCGACGCGTCGGACCTCATGCCGGGTGCCGTGGGCGCCGGCTCGTTCTGGAAGGGCATGACGGACTGGATCACCGGCAAGTCGACCGCGGACACGCTGAACTTCATCGAGTCCTCGTGGCCGAAGTCCTGACGATCGCCGTCTGACTCACCAGTGGTGGACGACCGGCCCGGGCGGTAGCGTCCGGGCCGGTCGTCCATCTCGGGCCGTCCTGTGCGGCCTGCCGTTCGCCCCGCCCGCCTCGTCGTGGAGGTTCCAATGGAGGACTGGGAGTCGAAGCTCACCGTCTTCGTCGCAGGTCTGATCGTCTTCGCCGCGCTCGTCGCGGTCGTCATGTTCGTCATCGACAAGGCCCCCCGGCGCGGCAAGGAGAAGACGCAGCTCGCGCTCTTCATCGTGCCGGCGGTGCTCCTGCTGCTCGTCGGCCTGATCTACCCGTCGATCATGACGACGATCAACGCGTTCACCGCCTCCGACTCGAGCGTCTCGCCGGCCCGGCTGCTGTCGGGCGAGGTGGAGTTCGTCGGCCTCGAGAACTTCTCCTGGATGGTGACCCAGCCCGAGATCCGGCTGGTCCTGCGCAACACCCTCATCTGGGTGCTGCTCACGCCGGTCCTCGCGACCTCCGTCGGCCTCCTCTACGCGCTGCTCGTCGACAAGGCCCGCGGCGAGGCCGCGATGAAGGTCTTCGTCTTCATGCCGATGGCCATCTCCATGGTGGGCGCCGGCATCATCTTCAAGTTCGTCTACGCCTACCGCGCCGAGGGTCTGGAGCAGATCGGCCTGCTCAACCAGATCTGGGTCTGGCTCGGCGGCACGCCCCAGCAGTGGCTGCTCAACCCGCCGCTGAACAACCTCTTCCTCATCGTCGTCATGGTGTGGATCCAGGCCGGCTTCGCGATGGTCATCCTCTCGGCGGCGATCAAGTCGATCCCCGCGGACATGATCGAGGCGGCCCGGCTCGACGGCGTCAACCCGTGGCAGATGTTCTGGCGCATCACGCTGCCGACGATCCGCCCGAGCGTCGTCGTCGTCTACGTGACGATCTCCATCGGCGTCCTCAAGGTCTTCGACATCGTTCGGACCATGACGGGCGGCAACTACGAGACGAGCGTCGTGGCGAACGAGATGTACACGCAGGCCTTCCGGGCCGGCCAGCCGGGCTACGGCGCCGTGCTCGCCGTCGTCCTCTTCCTGCTCGTCACGCCGATCGTCTTCTACCAGGTCCGTTCGCTTCGCCAGCAGGGAGTCGGCCGATGAGCGCCACCGCGACCCCGACGACGTCGACCCCGCCGGCGATCCTCACGACCGCCCCGCAGCTGAGCCGGGCCGGCCGGGCCCGCAAGGTGCTCTCCTCGCGGGCGGCCACGATCGCGGCGCTGCTCATCGCCGTCCTGTGGACCATCCCGACCTTCGGCATCCTCATCTCCTCCTTCCGGCCGGAGCGGGCCATCAAGACGACGGGCTGGTGGACGTTCTTCACCAACCCCGAGGTGACGCTCGACAACTACCGCGAGGTCCTCACCGAGGGCTCGAACCCGCTGCTCGGGTACGTCGTCAACTCGTTCATCATCACGATCCCGTCGGTGCTCTTCTCGGTCTTCCTCGCCTGCCTCGCGGCTTACGCGCTGTGCTGGATGGAGTGGAGGGGCCGCGACGTCGTCTTCATCATCATCTTCGCCCTCCAGATCGTCCCCATCCAGATGACCCTCGTGCCGCTGCTGCGGATCTTCAGCAGCGACGCCTGGCCGCTGGAGGACTTCTGGCAGTTCGGCAACGTCTGGATCGCGCACACGATCTTCGGTCTGCCGCTGGCGATCTTCCTGCTCCACAACTTCATGAGCGACCTGCCCCGGGAGCTCATCGAGGCCGCGCGGATCGACGGCGCGGACCACGGGCGCATCTTCCGGAGCATCACGCTGCCGCTCATCGTCCCGGCGATCGCGTCGCTCGCGATCTTCCAGTGCCTCTGGATCTGGAACGACCTGCTCGTCGCGCTCGTCTTCTCCGGCGGCACCGCCGAGACGGCACCGCTCACCCAGCGCCTCGGCGAGCTCGCGGGCTCGCGCGGCAACGAGTGGCAGCGCCTCACGGCGGGCGCGTTCGTCTCCATGGTCGTGCCGCTGATCGTCTTCCTCTCGCTCCAGCGGTACTTCGTCCGCGGCCTGCTCGCCGGCGGCCTCAAGGGCTGACCGGCCACCGCACCCCACGCCGACGGCGCCGCGAGGACCCCCTCGCGGCGCCGTCGTCGTGTCCGCGGGCGAGGATGGCGCCGTGGAGACCCGAGAGCTCACCCTGACCACCGGCGACCGGCTCGTCACCGACCTCACCGACGAGGTGCGCTCGTTCGTGCGCGCCCTCGGCGACGGACTGCTCACCGTCTTCGTCCCGCACGCGACCGCGGGGATCGCCGTCATGGAGACCGGGTCGGGCAGCGAGCCGGACCTCGAGGACGCCCTCGAGCGGCTCCTGCCGACGGCCGACGTCTACCGGCACCGGCACGGCTCGACCGGCCACGGCCGCGACCACGTCGTCCCGGCGTTCGTCGCGCCGTCGGTCACCGTGCCGGTCGTCGCCGGCGAGCCCGTCCTCGGGACGTGGCAGAGCATGTGCCTCGTCGACCCGAACGGTGACAACCCGCGGCGCCGGGTCGTCATGGCCTTCGTCACAGGCTGACGAGCAGGGGTCCCGCGGCCCGGTGGTAGCGTTGCGGGGCCGGTCCAGCAGCAGCGGAGCCGGTGACGCACGGCAGCGAAGTCCGGTGAGACCCCGGCGCTGTCCCGCAACTGTGGTGCTCCACGGCCGCCCGACGAGGGCCCGCCGCGGCGCCGAGCCAGGTCGCCTGCCGGTCGCGTCGACGTCCTCGACCCTCGAGGTAAGGGTCGCTCGTCGGGCGAGGGACCCCGCGTGCGACCTGCGCCGACACCCATCGGAGTACCTGTGCCACCGCTCGCGCGCCGCACCCTCGCGGCCCTCGCCCTGCCCGTCGTCCTCGTCCTGTCCGCCTGCGGCGGCTCGGGGTCGGACGCCGGGGGCGGCGCCACCACCACGCCGTCGTCCACCGGGACGTCCGCCGCCTTCCCCGTGACCGTCACCGCCGGCAACGGCGAGGTGACGATCGACGCCGAGCCGACGAAGATCGTCAGCCTGTCCCCGACGGCCACCGAGATGCTCTGGGCGATCGGCGCGGGCGACCAGGTCGTCGCCGTCGACGACCAGTCGAACTTCCCCGCCGACGTGCCGACGACCGACCTGTCGGGCTTCCAGCCGAACGCCGAGGCCGTGGCCGGCTACTCGCCCGACCTCGTCGTCGCGTCGAACGACGCGAACGGCCTGCTCGACGCGCTCGGGACCCTCGACGTCCCGACGCTGCTGCTGCCCGCCGCGACGACGCTCGAGGACTCCTTCACGCAGATCGAGACCCTCGGCCGGGCCACCGGGCACGCCGACGAGGCCGCGGCGGTCGCCGACGAGGTCGAGCAGCGGATCGACGACGCGGTCGCCTCCGTGCCCGCGGGCGTCGAGGGCCGCAAGGTCTACCACGAGCTCGACCCGACCTTCTTCTCGGTGACGAGCGAGACCTTCGTCGGCAGCCTCTACGAGAAGTTCGGCCTGACGAACATCGCCGACTCGGCCGCGGACACCGCCGGGGGCTACCCGCAGCTGTCCGCCGAGTTCGTCGTCAAGGCCGCCCCCGACGTCATCGTCCTCGCGGACACCAAGTGCTGCCAGCAGAGCGCGGAGACGGTCGCGCAGCGTCCCGCCTTCGCCGGGGTGCCGGCCGTCAGGAACGGGCTCGTCGTGCCGATGGACGACGACATCGCGAGCCGTTGGGGCCCGCGCACCGCGGACTTCGCCGAGAGCCTGGCGAAGGAGCTCACGAAGCTGGGATGACACGAGCTGGGATGACACAGGGATGACGAGCTCGACGAGCAGCGTGACGGCGACGGACGACGTCGCCCGGCGGCGTCTGGTGGCCCTCGTGGCCGCCACGGCGCTGCTCGGCGTCGTCGTCGTCGTCGCGGTGAGCGTCGGGACGGTCGCCCTGCCGCTGCGCGCCGTCGTCGCGACGCTCCTCGACCGGCTGCCCGGGCTCGACGTCGGCGGCGCCCTCGAGGGGCTCGACGCCAAGGTGCTCCTCGACATCCGGGTCCCCCGGGTGCTCCTCACCGCCGTCGTCGGGGGCACCCTCGCCGTCGCCGGGGCCGCCTACCAGGGCGTCTTCCGCAACCCGCTCGCGGACCCGTACCTGCTCGGCGCGGCGGCCGGGGCCGGCCTCGGCGCCACCCTCGTCATCGCCTACTCCCCGGTCCGCCAGGTCGGGCCGGTCGGCGTCGTCCCCCTCGCCGCCTTCGCCGGCGCCCTGCTCGGCGTCGGCCTCGCCTACGCCCTCGGCTCGGTCGCGAGCCGCGGCGGCGGGGGCAGCGCGACCCTGCTGCTCGCCGGGGTCGCCGTCGCCTCGTTCCTCGCCGCCGCGCAGACGATGGTCCAGCAGGCGAACGCGGAGAACTTGCGCGAGGTCTACTCGTGGATCCTCGGCCAGCTCGGCAGCGCCCAGTGGGACGACCTGTGGCTCGTCCTGCCCTACGCCGCGGTGTCCGTCGTCGCGGTCCTCTTCGCCGGCCGGGCGCTCGACGTCCTCGCCGTCGGGGACGACGAGGCGCAGTCCCTGGGCGTCCACCCCGCACGGATCCGGCTCCTCGTGCTCTGCGCGGCGTCTCTCGGGACGGCCGCCGCCGTCGCCGTCTCCGGCCTCATCGGCTTCGTCGGGCTCGTCGTCCCGCACGTCGTCCGGCGGCTCGTCGGCGGGTCCTACCGGGTGGTCCTGCCCGTGTCCGTGCTCGGCGGCGCGGCGTTCCTCGTGCTGGCCGACCTCGTCGCCCGTACCGTGATGGCACCGGCAGAACTGCCGATCGGGGTCGTCACGGCGTTCGTCGGGGCCCCGTTCTTCGCCGCGCTGCTGCGGCTGGGGGGTGGGGGGACCTCGTGACGGACTCGTCCGCGTGGGCCGGTGCGCTCGTGGAGGTCTCGGGCCTCGGGGTCACGCTCGGCAGGGCCCGCGTGCTCGACCGCGTCGACCTCACCGTCGAGCCGGGCCGCTGGCTCGCCGTCGTCGGGCCGAACGGGGCCGGCAAGTCCACCCTGCTGCGCGCGCTCGCCGGCCTGGCCAAGCACGAGGGGCGGGTCGTCGTCGACGGCTGCGACGTCGCGACCCTCTCGACGAAGGACCGCGCGCGCCTCGTCGGCTACGCGCCGCAGGTGCCGCTGCTGCCCGAGGGCGTCCGCGTGCGCGAGTACGTCCTGCTCGGCCGGACCCCGCACCACGCCCTGCTCGGCGGCCCGCGCGACGGCGACCGCGCCGTCGCCGACGGGGCGATGGAGCGGCTCGACCTCGTCGCCCTCGCCGACCGGCCGCTGCGGACGCTGTCCGGCGGCGAGCGGCAGCGCGCCGTCCTCGCCCGCGCCCTGGCCCAGGAGCCGCGGCTGCTCCTGCTCGACGAACCGACGTCCGCGCTCGACCTCGGCCACGCCCAGCAGGTGCTCGAGCTCGTCGACACCCTGCGCGCCGACGGCCGGATCACCGTCGTCTCGACCCTGCACGACCTCGCGCTCGCCGGGCAGTACGCCGACGACGTCCTCCTGCTCGCCGGCGGCCGGGCCGTGGCGTCCGGGCGGCCGGCGGACGTGCTCACCGCGCAGGCCCTCGCCGAGCACTACGGCGCGACGGCCGAGGTGAGCGTCGGGCCGGACGGCGTGCGGGTGCACCCGGTGCGGCCCTCGCTCGTCGTCCGGTAGCGATGCTGCGCACCCGCTGGGAGGGGGGCCGGTCCTGGCCGGTGCTCGTCGCGGCGCTGCCGCCCGGCTGGCGCGCGGTGTCCAGCGCGCTCGTCGGCGGGGGGATCGGCCCGGCCGGCTGGTGGGTCGACGCGATGGTGGCCCGCGAGTACTTCCACCCCGACCCGGTGGCGCACGTCCGGGAGATCGCCGCCGGGCTGGGCCTGGCCGGGCCCGGGGTCGGGATGCTCACCGCGGCCGACGTCACGCGGTACCGCTCGGCGGCCGAGGCGGGCGTCGTCGCCGTCGCGACGGTCGGGCTCGGGCTGCCGGTCTGGGCCGCGGCGCCGGACGACGTCATCGCCCGCGAGGCCGACGTCCGCGTCGGGACGATCAACGTCCTCGTCACGGTGCCCGTCGCGCTGTCGGACGCCGCGCTCGTCAACGCCGTCGTCACCGCGACCGAGGCGAAGACCCAGGCGCTCGTCGAGGCGGGCGTGCCAGGCTCCGGGACGTCGTCCGACGCGGTCGCCGTCGCCTGCCCCGCGCCCGTGCCCGGGGAGCCGGTCGAGGAGTACGGCGGCCCGCGCTCGGACCACGGACGGCTCGTCGCGCGGACCGTCCACCGGGCCGTCTCCGACGGGACGGACGACTGGCTGCGCGGTGCCGGGCGCTGGCCCCGCGCCGCGCAGCGCTGACGCGTCTCAGGTCGAGAAGAACAGCCGGCCGAAGCCGCCCTTGCGGTAGTGGTGGCCGCCGTGGCTGCCCCAGCCGGGGCCGTAGCCGGCGTGCCCGCCGTAGCCCTGGGTGCCGTAGCCGCCGTGGGCCGGCGGCGGGGGCGGGGGCGCCTGGGTCATCCGGCCCTCGAGCTGGGTGAGGTTCTCCAGCTCGCCGAAGTCGAGGAAGATCCCGCGGCACTGCAGGCACTGCTCGATGTGCACGTTGTTGCGGTTGAACGTGCGCATCTCGCCGCGGCACTTGGGGCAGACGAGCGAGCCGGCCGCGGGCGGGGCGGGCGGCGGGGCGTAGCCGGGCTGGGCGGGGTACCCGGCCTGCTGGGGGTGTCCGGGCTGACCCGGCTGCGGCGGAGGCGGTTCGACCCACTGGCTCATGCGGGCATCCTCCCGCAGGCGTCAAGAAGGGCGGCGTCGGACTCGTCGACGGGGCCGCCGCGCTCGACGACGCGGGCCGCGGCGACGACGACGGCGCAGCGGGCCGGGTGCTCCAGCCGGGCCCACGGGTCACCGGTGGCCGGCAGGCCGGGCCCGCCGGCCGCCCGGTAGGCGTCGAGGAAGGCGGTGAGGTGGTGCTCGGCGAGGAGTCCGGCGGCCCAGAAGCCCGCGGGCCGGCCGAGGTCCCACGCAGGGTCGCCGGCGCCGACGTCGTCGACGTCGAGGAGCACCGCCGTCCCGGCGAGCCGGCCGACCTGGCCGAGGTGGAGGTCGCCGTGGACGAGCGCGGTGCCCGTCGTCGGCAGGTCGGCCAGCGCGGCCCGCGCCGCGGCGGCGACCGGGGAGCCGCGGCCCCGCCGGGCGGCGCGGGCGAGGCGCGCGAGGCCGCCGTGCGGCGGGGCGTCCCCGGGGTCGGTGCGGTGCAGCCGGGCCAGGAGCGCGCCGAGGCCCGCCCACGGGACGGCGTCCGGGCCGGCGTCGGGGTCGAGCAGGTCGACGCGGCGCCAGAGCGTCGTCACCGGGTCGGTCGAGACGGGGCCCGGCAGCACGGCGGGCGCGAAGACGCCGCTGCGCGCGGCCGCCGCCATCCGGGCGGCGAGGTCGGCGGCGTCCGTGCCGGGGGCGTGGACCTTGACGACGAGCCGGTCGGAGACGACGACCCGGGCCCCGGACGCGGTGAGCACCACGGCACGCCAGCCTAGGCTGGTGGCGTGGCCTGGACCGTGGTGGGTGAGGAGCGGCTCGCGCCCGGCTTCGGGCCCCTGCTCCTCGTCGCCGACGGCGGCTGCCTGACCCGCGTCGTCTTCGCACCCTTCGGCACCCCGGACGGCGAGCGGGCCGACGACGACCCCGTGCTCGTCGCCGCCGCCGACCAGCTCGAGGAGTACTTCGCCGGCCGCCGGCAGGAGTTCGACCTGCCCCTGCGCCTCGTCGGCAGCGCCTTCCAGCGCCGGGTCTGGGAGCAGCTCTCCGCGATCGGGTACGGCGAGACGATCTCCTACGGCGAGCTGGCCCGCCGCCTCGGCCTGCCGCCCGGCGCCTCCCGCGCCGTGGGGCTGTCCAACGGCTCGAACCCCGTCCCCGTCGTCGTCCCCTGCCACCGCGTCATCGGCGCCGACGGCACCCTCACCGGCTTCGGCGGCGGCCTGCACCGCAAGCGCATCCTCCTCGACGTCGAGTCGTCCCCCACCCGCCTCTTCTGACCGGTGATCATGCACGCTGGGGCGGTGATCGTGAACGGTTGAGGGGCGATCATGAACAGTTCGACCCCCTCGCCCGCGCGATCATGCACGCCGTGGCGACGAGCCCGCACCCCGCCGCGGTGATCATGCACCGCGCGTCGATGATCAAGCACCGAGTGCCCGCCGATGATCACGCAGGATGGTCCCTGACCGTCGCTCGCCCGCGGAGGCCTCCGACGGTGATCGACAACGTGATCCACGGACCGTCCGGGTTGCCCCGGCGGCCCGGGGCGTCCGTCGATCACGTCACCCACGACCGCCGCCGTCCGTGGATCACCGCCGCACCGTCCATGATCACCGCCGTACCGTCCATGATCACGGGGGAGGGGGGTGG
>JBQGCR010000768.1:0-12258 GCA_052038585.1 Kineosporiaceae bacterium | reverse complement strand
GGTCGGCACCGTGCCCGGCGAGGACTCCGCGACCGAGCGCTACGAGCGGGTGCTCGACCTCGACCGCGCGGCGCAGTCCGTCCGGCCGATCGTCCCGTGGTTCTTCAACGGCCTCGTCGTCGCCCAGCTCGTGCTCTACGGCGCGGCCACCGTGGCGCTGCGCCGCGACCGGCCCGACCCGGTGCGCCGCGGCCGCACCCTGCGCAAGCTGCGCGCCGCCGCCGTCGTCTTCGCGTCCGTGCCCGCCGCGACGTTCCTCGCCAACCTGCTCCCCTGGTGGCGCTCGTCCGTGCCGGGGCTGACAGTGACCGCCGCCGTCGCGCTCTTCGTCCTCCCCGTCGCCGCCCTCGCCCTCCTCGGGCCGTGGCGCGACCGGCTGCTCGGCCCCATCGGCAACGTCGCGGGCGTCACCGCAGCCGGGCTCGCCGCGGCCGTCCTGTCCGGCTCCCACCTCATGCTGAGCAGCCTCATGGGCGTCCAGCCGGTCGTCGCCGGGCGCTTCTACGGGTTCTCCAACCCCGGGTTCGCGCTCTTCGCGACCGGCGCGCTGCTGCTGGCGACCGCGCTCGCCGACGGCCTGCTCCGCCTCGGCCGGCGCGGCGCCGCCGTCACCGTCGTCGCGGTCCTCGGCGTCGCGGCGACCGTCATCGACGGCACCCCGGGCTGGGGCAGCGACTTCGGCGGACCGCCGGCGATCGTGCCGGCCTTCGCCGTGCTCGCGCTCCTCGTCGGCGGGGTGCGGATCACGTGGCGCCGCGCGGCCCTCATCGCCGTGGCCACCCTGGTCGTCGTCGTCGGCCTGTCCGTCCTGGACTGGCTGCGGCCGGCCGGGGACCGCACGCACCTCGGGCGCTTCGTCCAGACCGTCGTCGACGGCGGCGCCTGGCCGGTCGTCCAGCGCAAGGCCGAGCAGAACCTGTCGATCCTCACGAGCTCGCCGCTGTCGTGGATGCTGCCGTTCGCCGTCGCGTTCGTCGCCCTCGTCCTCGCCCGGCCGAGCGCGTGGGGCGTGCGGCCGCTCCAGCTGGCCTACGACCGGTCCCCCGCGCTCAAGCACGGGCTCGTCTCGTTCGCGGTGCTCGTGGCGATCGGCTTCGCGCTCAACGACTCCGGGACGGCGATCCCCGCCGTCGCGGCGACCGTCTTCATCCCGCTGCTCATCGCCGCGAGCTCGCGCGCCCTGGAGATGCACGAGGAGGAGCTGGTCGTCGCGGCGGGACGGGGCGTGGGGCCGCCGGCGAGCGGGTCGCCGGCGGGCGCGGCGTCAGCGGGAGGGGCGTCAGCGGGAGCGCCGGGGCAGCCGGCGCAGGACGCCTAGCGGCGCGGCGCGACGCAGCCGGCGCACGGCGAGCGCCCGCGCGACGTCGCGGTACTGCCCGGCGCGGTGGAGCTGGGCGCGCAGGTCGGTGCCGGTCACCCGGTGGTGCAGGTCGCACGGCACCTCGGTGACCCGGTAGCCGGCGAGGAGGACGTCGATCGTCAGGCCCGTCTCGACGCCCCAGCCGGCGGCGAGCGGCCGGGCCGCCTCGAACGCCTCCCGGGTGATGCAGCGCATGCCGGACAGCGGCTGGGTCGCGGTCCAGCCCGTGGCCCGCTCGATGCCGCGGCGCGCGAGGCCGACGACGAGGCCGCGGCCGCCGCCCGGCGAGGACTGCGGCGGCAGGACCGCGATCGTCATGTCCGCCTCGCCGGCCAGCACCGGCACCGCGAGGGCGGCGGTCTCGGCGGCGCTCTCGCGCAGGTCGGCGTCGACGAAGAGCAGCGCGCGCGGCGCGGCGAGCCCGTCGGCGGCGTCGAGCCGGGCCACCCGGGCGGCGCCGGTCTCCATCGCCGCGGCCTTGCCCCGGTTGCGCGGGTGGCGGACCGCGACCGCGCCGGCCTCCGCGGCGATCCGCTGCGTCGCGTCCGTGGAGCCGTCGTCGACGACGACGACGAGGTCGGCGCCCTCGATCGCGAGGGCGGCCTTCACCGTCTCGGCGATCCGGTCCGCCTCGTCGAAGGCGGGGACGACGACGGCGAGGCCGCCGGGCCGGACGCGGACGGGGTCGGGCGCGATGTCGGGCACGGTCCCAGGCTAGGTCAGCGCGGTCGGGGGCTCAGCGCAGCGTGACCTGGCGGGCGACGACGCCCGCGCGGGCGCGCCGCTCCTCGGCGGTCAGCGGCTCGGTGACCGCGAGGGCCTCGTCGAGCGCCTCGGCGAAGAGGCGGCACGGGCGGGCGAGGTCCTCGACCTCGGTCTGCTCGTCGAGGTCCCACACCGGCACGAGGAGCCCGTGGGCGCGGAAGGCGCCGACGTACCGGGAGCCGGGGACGAGCACGTCCCGGCCCGCCGCGTGCATCCGCGCCAGGGCGTCGAGCAGCTCGTCCTCGGCGTGCGGGAGCACCCAGCGCAGGTGGCGCCGGTCGCCGATCCGGCACCAGTAGGCCGCCTCGACGTCGTCGACCTTCGCGGTGGGGACGACGGCCGCGTTCGCCCGCTCCATCGACTCGCGGACCTCGGCACCGACGTCCTCGACCCCGGCGAGCCAGAAGTCGAAGCCCTCGTGGACGGTGACGTCGAAGCCGGCCGCCGGGTCGAGCACGTCCTGCAGGCGCGGACCGGGCCCGGCCAGGCCCTGCGGCGGGATCGGCGTGCCCGGCTCGGCGCCGAGCGCCTCGAGCAGGGTCGCGGCGACGTCGCGCGACGCGTCGCCCGAGCCCGTCGTCGTCTGCAGCCCGACGTAGACCGAGCCGTCCGCGCGGCGCATGCCGGGCCAGGCCATCGGCAGCACGGTCGCGACGGTCACCTCGGCGCCGCCGTGCTCGGCCGTCGTCCGGACCGTCGCGGTCGCGGCGGGGACGATCTCGCGCAGGGCGACCCAGTCGCACTCGCCGGCGAGGCCCTCGAAGGGCCGGGCGACGTAGGCCACCTCGGCGGCCCGGCGGTCCCGGCCGTGGCAGGCCTTGTAGCGCTTGCCGGACCCGCAGGGGCACGGCTCGCGGCCGCCGACGACGGGGACGTCGCCCTCGGGCGTCGGTGCGCCGGCACCTGCGGCGACGCGTGCGCGGCGGGCGGCCTTGCCCATGGTCTGCTCCCGAGGACGGCGACGGTCAGGACCCGCCGAGCCTAACCGGGGGCCGGCGGGCGGCGACGACGCAGGGGCGCCGGACGGCTCAGTCGCCGGCGACCGGCTGCGCCCAGCCGTTCTCGGGCACGAGGGCGGCCCAGACGGTCCGGGCGCGACCGCGGTCGACGACGCCCCAGGCGCGCGACAGCGCGGCGATGATCTGCAGGCCGCGGCCGCCGGTGGCCAGCGGCGGGGGCTCACGGCGGGTCGGCAGGTGCGGCGACCCCCCGTCGGTGACGGTGACGTCGAGGACGCCGTCGGTGACCCGCCAGCTCACCCCGACCGTGCCGTCCGGCAGCGGGCGGGCGTGACGGATGGCGTTGCCGAGCAGCTCGGCGACGACGATCTCGGCGTCCTCGACCGTGCCCGGCGCGATCCCGAGCGCCTGGAGGTCCTCGCGCAGGCGACGCCGCACGTCGTGGACCGACCGCGTCGTGTGCGGCACGGACATCGACGTCACGGCGGCCTCGCGCTCGAGCGCGGACCGCGAGGGCGCCACGGGCAGGTCTCCGATCGTTCCTGGGCGTTCAGGTCGCCGACGGGTTACCCCGCCGTCGCCGCCGCGAAACCACCGGTCGTGACAGCGCGTGCCCGGACCACCCGGGTGGAGCAGCCGTCGCCCGGCCGGACGCAGGTCAGGCGCGGCCGAGCCGCTCGAGCACCGCGCGGGGCCGGTTGGAGATGATCGCCTCGACGCCGGCGTCGAGGCACCGCTCCACGTCGGCCGGCTCGTCGACCGTCCAGACGTGGACGGCGTGTCCGCGCGCGGCGGCCCGCCGGGCGTACCCGGGGTGCGCGCGCAGGATCGGCACGGAGATCCCCGCGGTGTGCACGCCGCGCGGCAGGGCACCGTCCCGCAGGCCCGGCGGCAGCCGTTCGAGCAGGTAGACCAGCGGCACGTGCGGGGCGAGAACGCGCATCCGGCGCAGCGCGAGGAGCGAGAAGCTCATGACCCGCACCCGGGAGACGCCGTCGGCGTCCGGGGTCGTCCAGCCGAACTCCTCCAGGAGCGCGACGAGGGTCTTCTCGACGAGCCCGCCGTAGCGGGTCGGGTGCTTGGTCTCGACGGCGAGCTGGACCGGACGGTCCGCCTCGGCGACCACGGAGAGCAACCGCCGCAGGGTGAGCAGCTTCGACCGGTCGCCGGCGCCGACGACGTCCGGGACGTCGTCCCCCTCGGGCAGGGTCGCGGCGAGCCGCTTCCACGAGCCCCAGTCCAGGCCCTCGAGCTGCGCGAGCTCGAGGGTGGAGACGACGCCGCGGCCGTCGCTCGTGCGGTTGACCCGCCGGTCGTGGACGCACACGAGGTGGCCGTCGGCGGTGAGCCGGACGTCGCACTCGAGGGCGTCGGCCCCGACGTCGATCGCGCGCTGGTAGGCGGCGAGGGTGTGCTCCGGCTCGTCCTCGCTCGCCCCGCGGTGGGCGACCACCTGGGGCAGGGCCACGCCGGGCCGGACGGGCCGCGGGGCGGCGCTGCTCACGCTCCCGATGCTGCCACACAGAGCCCGCCGCGCGGGCGCGCGCGGCCGAGGGCGAGGGCGACGACGTCGTGCAGCCCCTCGCCGCGGTCCTCCACCTCGAGCAGCGGGATGCCGCGCCCGGCCCACTCGCGGGTCGGGGCGTGCCGGCCGACCCAGGTCCGCACGGCGGCCGAGCAGGACGCCCGGACGACGGCGACCTCGCCGGCCGCGAGGAGCCGGTCGGCCCGCTCGATCGCGCGGCCCTCGTCGCCGTCGAGGCAGGCCTGCAGGAGCCGGTCGTCGAGGTCGGCGTCGCACCGGTCCGCGCGGACGACGGCGAGCGCCGCCGGCGCCGGGCTGCCGGCGAGCATCGGGCGCAGGCCGCCGAGCGCGGCGACCGGGGCGAAGTAGAGGTGCTCGGCGCCGGGCCCCTCGGCGTCGGCCGGGACGACGACGGCGTCGACGACGCCGCCGCTCACCCGGGCGACCTCGTGCACCATGACCCCGCGCCCGGACGGCGAGGCGAGGTCGGTGAGGACGTCGGCGTCGCACCGGTCGACGGTGACGACGCGGGCGCCGGACGCGCACAGGGCCCGCACGGTGGCCAGGCCCAGCGGTGAGGCCGACGCGGTGACCACGACGCAGCGCGTGCGTGTCGACCCGGTGGGGCGGTGCATGGTGTCCCCCTCGCCGGCTCGATCCCTCGAGCCCGTCTCGCTGACAGTCCGACCGTGCACCCGCACGGCCGGGGGGACCGGGGACCCTCGTCCCGCGGGCGTCCCCCACCTCTCCCCTCGGCGGCCGAGGGCTCACGCACCCGGGCCCTTTAGCGTTCTCCTGACATGACCGGGTCCGCGGCGCTCCCGCCGTTCCAGCGCCTCGTCGACGCCCACGCCCGGGACGTCGCGCGCCTCGCCCACGCCCTCGCGGGACCGGACGACGGTGACGACGTCGCCCAGCAGGCGTGGGTGCAGGCCCTGGCGGCCTACCCGCGGCTGCGGTCGGACCGCAACCTGCGCGGCTGGCTGCTCACGGGGACGGCGCGCTGCGCCACCGACGTCCACCGGTCCCGGGCCCGCCGGGCGGTGCCGGTCGGACAGGTCCCGGACCGCCCGGGGCCGGCGGCCGACGCGCCGGGCGAGCCGGCCGACCCGCGGCTGTGGGCCGCCGTCCGCGCGCTGCCGGAGCGGCAGCGGGTCGCCGTCGCCCTGAAGTACGTCGTCGACCTCGACCACGCGGGCGTCGCCGCGGCGCTCGGCACCACACCCGCCGCCAGCCGGCGGCTCGTCTCGGACGCCCTCGCCGCGCTGCGGGCCGGCGTCGACCCCCGACCCGACCAGCAGGAGGTCCCGTGACCACGCTCGAGGAGCGCCTCGCGGCGCTCGAGGTCCCCGTCCGGACGCCGGTGCTCGACGGCGACGTCCGGTACGCCGTCGACGACTTCGCCGTCGGCTCGATGCTCCTCGCCGTCGGGGCGGACGGCCGGCTCCTCGCGTCGTCGTTCGTCGGCCCGGGCACCCGGGAGCCGGACGCCGACGCCGTCCTGGCACGCCTGGCCCGGCTCGTCTCGCCACGGGTCGTCCGGGCGCCGCGGGCGCTCGACGGCGTCCGCCGCGAGCTCGAGGAGTTCCTCGACGGCCGGCGCCGGCGGTTCGACGTCGCCGTCGACCCCGTGCTCGCGAGCCCCTTCGGCCGGGAGGTGCTCGCCGGGCTCGCGGCCGTCGGGTACGGGCGGACGACGACGTACGGCGCGCTCGCCGCCGCCCTCGGCCGGCCGTCGGCCTCGCGGGCCGTCGGGGCGGCGCTCGGCGCGAACCCGCTGTGCGTCGTCCTGCCGTGCCACCGGGTCGTCGCCGCGTCCGGGGCGCTCACCGGCTACGCGGGCGGGCTCGACGCCAAGCGCCGCCTCCTCGCGCTCGAGGGCGCGCTCACCCCGGCGAGCCGTCCCCGCCCAGGAGCGCCCGGGTGAGCCGCTCGCCGTCGCCGAGCATCTCCTCGAGGGCGCCGGCGAGCGCGGCGTCGTCGACCTCGCGCCCGGCGTCGGCGGCGAGCAGCACGGTGCGCCGGGTGAGCTCCTTGAAGAAGCTCGCGGTGACCCCGCCGCTGCGCACCGCGGCCTCGTCGAGCGCCGACGCCGAGACGGGCAGCCCGCGCGCGTAGAGGCCGAGCAGGGCGCGGCGGGCGGCGGCGTCCGGCAGCGGTACCTCGACGGCGAGGTCGACCCGGCCGGGCCGCTGGGACAGCGCCGCCTCGAGGAGGTCCGCGCGGTTCGTCGTGAGGAGGAAGGCGACGTCGGCCTCGGCGTTGAGGCCGTCCATGGCGTCGAGGAGGGTGAACAGCAGCGGCTGCGGCCCGCCGTGGTGGTCGCGCTGCTCGGCGACGAGGTCGACGTCCTCGAGGACGACGACGGCGGGCTGGAGCGCGTGCGCGAGGTCGGTCGCGTCCTTGACGAGGGCGAGGGCGTTGCCCGCGAGGACGACGCACGTCACCCCGGGCATCCGGCCGAGGAGGTAGCGCACGGTGTGGGTCTTGCCCGTGCCGGGCGGGCCGAAGAGCAGCACGCCCCGCTTGAGGTGCTGTCCCGCCGCGCGGAGGGTGGCGCGGTGCCGGGCCGTCCCGACGACGTGCCGCTCGATGCGGGCCAGCGCCCCGGCGGGCAGGACGACGTCGTCCTGCGTGAGCTCCACCCGGGGCAGGAAGGTGATCCCGCCCGCGCTGGGGCCGTAGAGCTCGTCGCTCAGCCCGAACCCGACGACCTGGCCGCGGAAGACGCTGCGCTCGAGCATGAGCCGGCGGACGTCGTCGAGCACCGCGGCGGCGACGTCGTCGGCGGCGACGACCTCCAGACCGGTCTCACTGCCGAACCGCTGCCGGCCCTGCCGCTGGAACGTCGCGACCGGCGTCCCGCGGTAGCGGAACAGCCGGACGCCCATGGCGACGGCGTCCCGGTGGGTCGTCGTCCCCGTGGCCAGCCGGGCGCGGTCGACCGGGCCGACCGGCAGCCGCCACGCCCCGGCGGCGAGCATGTCGCCGAACGTCTGGTGGTGGCGCTGGTCGCCGCCGCCGACGCCGACGAGCTCGCCGCCGCCGTGCTCCTCGACGAGCGCCTCGACGGCGACGTCGAGGTTGACGAACTGGTGGGACCCGACGTCGAGCCGGAGCCCGGGCAGCGCGCCAGGGTCGGTGCCGAGGTGCTCGGCGACCCGGTCGCGCAGGGCGGGCAGCCCGGTGTCCTGCTGCTGCCGCCGCACGGCGTCGACGGCCTCGTCGAGGAAGTCCCGGAAGGCCGACATGACCGTCCACGTGCGATCGTCCATGCGGCCATCCAACCGCCGGGGACCCCGTCCGCGCCGCCGGTTTTCCCGGCGGACGGCCCTGACGCACGACCCCGGACGCACGACGGCGGGCCGCCCGCGGGGGGCGGCCCGCCGGTCGGGCAGGGGTGCTGCTCAGGCCGTCTTGCCGGCCTCGATCTCGAGGACGAGCTTGACCTTGTCGGCCACGAGCACGCCGCCGGTCTCGAGGGCCGCGTTCCAGGTGAGGCCCCAGTCCTTGCGGTTGATCGTCGCGGTGCCGTCGAAGCCGGTCTTCGTGTTGCCCCACGGGTCCTTCGCGACCCCGTTGAACTCCCACACGACGTCGACGGGCTTCGTGACGCCCTTGATCGTCAGGTCGCCGGTCGTGTGGATCTCGTCGCCCTTGACGACGACGGACGAGCTCTTGTACGTGATCTTGGGGTTCTCCTCGGCGCCGAAGAAGTCGTTGGACTTCAGGTGACCGTCGCGGTCGGCGTTGCCGGTCTCGACGCTGCTCGCGTCGATCTCGACCCACAGCGAGGAGTTGGCGGGGTTGTCGGCGTCGATCGTCGCGCCGCCGGTGAAGGTCGTGAACTTGCCGCGGGTCGTCGCGACCATCGCGTGCTTGACGGCGAAGCCGACGGTGGAGTGGGCGGTGTCGATCTCCCACGTGCCGGTCAGGTCGGCGGGGAACTCGCTCATGGTCTCTCCTCGGGGGTACGGGTCGGTGGAGCAGGCTTGGTTGAACCGTAAACGAGTTTGGTTGAGAGTTCAAGCCCCTACCGCCGTCAGTCCTCCCCGTGCGCCCGCAGGTACCGTCCGAAGTGCGGCACGGTGAAGGCGATCCGGCCGCGCTCGCCGGAGTAGACGAGCCCCTTCTTGATGAGCGCGTCCCGGGCCGGGCTCAGCGACTGCGGCTTGCGCCCCAGCGCCTGGGCGACCGCCGAGGTCGGGATGCCCTCGAGCGCGTCGGCCTCCCCCGCGACGTCCGCCATCGCGCGCAGGTACTCGCGCTCCGCGGGCGTCGCCCGCTCGTAGCGGGAGCCGAAGAAGCCGACGGCGAGCTCGGCGTCCGCCTCCGGCGCCGCGACGGCGACGTCGCGCGCCTCGATCGGCGAGCGCGGCGCGGCGTCCCACACGGCCTTGCCGTACGCCTGGACGAAGTAGGGGTAGCCGGCCGTCAGCTCGTAGAGGGCGTCGAGCGCCTCGTCGCTGAGGTCGGCGTCCTCCTCCTGGGCCGGGGCGCGCAGCGCCCGGTCCGCCGCCGCCCGGTCCAGCCGGTCGATCCGGGCGTAGCGGAACAGGCGTTCGGAGTACGACTTCGAGGCCGACAGCACGGCCGGCAGGTGCGGCAGCCCGGCCCCGACGACGAGGAAGGGCAGCCCGTTCTGGCTCAGCTCGTGGCAGGCCGCGCACAGGGCCGAGACGTCGGCCGGGGCGAGGTCCTGCATCTCGTCGACGAAGACCGCGATGCCGCGGCCGGCGTCCGCGGCGAGCCCGCCGACGTCCCCGAGGAGCTCGACGAGGTCGATCTCGATGTCCCCGGAGTCGGCCCGGCCGGGGACGGCCGGGACGTCGATGCCGCCGGTCCACCGGTCCCGCAGGCGCCCGCGGGCGGCCGAGCCGGCCGGCTCGGCGCGCTGGCCGAAGGACTTGACGACGCCGAGGACGTGCTCGACCTCGCCGGCCTGGCGCACGCCGAGCTCGCGCACGGCGAGGTGGACGGCCGCCGCGAGCGGGGTGCGCAGCGAGGTGTCGGGGCGTGCCTCGAGCTTGCCGGTGCCCCAGCCGGCGTGGACGGCCGCCGAGCGCAGCGCGTTGAGCAGCACGGTCTTGCCGACGCCGCGCAGCCCGGTGAGCACGAGCGAGCGCTCCGGACGGCCCCGCGCGACCCGCTCGAGCACGACGTCGAAGGCCGACAGCTCCGCGTCGCGGCCGGCGAGCTCGGGCGGGCGCTGCCCGGCGCCGGGGGCGTAGGGGTTCCGGACGGGGTCCACGATCGGACCGTATCGGGCTGTCTAGCGCGATCGGCATAGGCGCGCCCGGCCTCGTCGAACGGTCGACGGCACCGTCCCGTGCCATCGGATGATCTCCGTATACTTCCCGCCCATGACGTCCACCGCCCGCGGCGCCACGGGCCGCCTCGCCGCGGCGGCCGGTGTCGCCCTCCTCGCGGCGACCTGCCTCGCCGCGCCGGCCCGCTCGGCGGGCACCCCCGTCTTCCGGTACAGCGGCGGGCTGGCGACGACGACGTCCGGCGACCTGGCCCTCGCCGACGCCAGCGGCAACGGCAACAAGGCCGCCGTGAAGACCACCGGCGGGGCGTCCCTGCGCAGCACGGTGCTCCCGGGAGACCTCGGGGCGTCCTACGAGCTCGTCCAGTCCCCCGGCCCGTGCCTGGACGCGCCGTGCCCGCAGGTCATGGCGACACCCCGCACGGTCCCCGACCTCGGCACGTCGCCCTTCTCCTTCGGCGCCGACGTCTACCTCGTCGGCCCGCCGGACAACCGGGCCGGCGAGAACGTCGTCCAGCGCGGCTTCGCCGGCTCGGACCAGTGGAAGCTCCAGGTCGACTGGCACAAGCCGACCTGCCGCTTCTCCGACGGCCCGGACACCGTCATCGTGCCGAGGCCCGCCGACCGGGTCACGCTGACGAGCGGGGTCTGGTACGGCCTGACCTGCCGTCGGGCCCCCGGGAACGTCTTCTCCCTCACCGTCGTCGACCGCCGCTCCGGCAAGACGGTGCTCAGCCGGGCGGTCACCGCCCCGAGCGTCGGCGCCGTCCTGCCGACCGGTCCGGCGACGATCGGGGCGAAGAAGGTCTCGACGACCCAGGACGACAGCGTGACCGACCAGTTCCGCGGCCGGCTCGACGACGTCTTCCTCACCGTCGGCTGATGCCGTCGTCTGCCGCTGTCTAGCGGCACGCGTAGACAGCCTTAGCGGAGGTCATCGAGCCACCGCGGACCCCCCGCGGCGACCCCGGTCAGGCGGGCGCGCAGGCCCCGGTCGGCGGTGACGACGACGGTCGCCGGGTCCCGGCCGGCCAGCCCGGCGACGACGGCGACCACCGCCGAGTCGCCGTCGGCGTCCGCCCGGACCACCTCGACGCCCGGGACGTCCGGCGCCGCCCGCGCCGCCCCCTCGAGCACGGCGACCACCCGCCCGACGGTGACCTCCCGGCCGTCCGGCAGCGTCCCGGCCGTCCCGGGCAGCGCCGCGAGCCGCCCGAGGAGCCGTCCCGCCGCACCCGCCCGGTCGCGCCACCAGCCGTCCGGACGCGACCCGACGACGTTGGCGGCGTCGACGACGACGCAGACGGGCTCCACGCCGACCAGCATGCCCGGCGGGGGACGGCCGCGGCGGCGGGCATGCGGACGGGGCGGACGGGTAGTGCGCCGGCATGGCACCTCGCGTCGACACCCGGTCCTTCGTCCCCCGCCGCGCCGTCGTCACCGGCAGCGAGTCCGGCATCGGCCGGGCCACCGCCGTGGCGCTCGCCCGGCTCGGCTGCGACGTCGGCGTCACGTGGAACGCCGAGGAGGACATGGGCAAGGAGACCGCCGAGCTCGTCCGCGAGCAGGGCCGCCGAGCCGAGCTGGCGCACCTCGACCTCGAGGCGCTGCCGGGGGCCGCCGACGTCGTCGACGACCTCGCGGGCCGCCTCGGCGGCCTCGACGTCCTCGTCAACGGCGCGGGCACCGGCATCACCCGGCCGCTGCTCGAGGTGACGTACGAGGACTGGCGGCAGGTGCAGCGGGTCGACCTCGAGGGGGCCTTCCTCCTCGGCCAGCGCGCGGCGCGCCTCATGGTCGACGCGGGCGCCGGCGGCCGGATCGTCAACGTCACGAGCATCCACGAGCACCTGCCGCGGGTCGGCAACGCCGCCTACGCGGCGGCGAAGGGCGGCCTGGGGATGCTGACGAAGGTCATGGCGCTCGAGCTCGCCGAGCACGGCATCACCGTCAACGCCGTGGCGCCCGGGGAGATCGCGACGGCGATGACCGGCCACGAGGACGTCGACCCCGCGACGCTCGACCGGCCCGGGGTCCCGCTCGGCCGCCCCGGCGACGCCAACGAGATCGCCGCGACGATCGCCTTCCTCTGCTCCCCCGGCGCCGGCTACGTCACCGGGGCGTCCTGGCTCGTCGACGGCGGCATGGCGCTCATGGGACCGCTCGGCGGCAGCGAGCTCCCCGACGCCTCCTGGCGCACCCCCAGACCCACCCCACCCCCCCCCCCCCACCCCCCCCCCTCCCCCCCCCCGCCCCCCCCCGCCCCCGGCCCCCCCCCCCCCCCCCCCCCCCCCCCCCGCCCCCCCCCCCCCCCCCCGGGGCGCCCCCGGCCCCCGCACCCCCCCCCCCCGGGGGGGGGGGCCCCCTGGGCGGGCCCCCC
>JBQGCR010000767.1:0-1626 GCA_052038585.1 Kineosporiaceae bacterium | reverse complement strand
CCGCGTCGTCCTCGGCCCCCGGCCCGAGGCGCTCGAGCCGGCGGCCCTGCGCCGGCTCCACACCCCGGCCTGGACGGGCCGGGCGGACAGCGACCGGGTCGGCGTGCGCCGGGACGGCCCGGCGCTCGCCCGGCGGCTCGGCGAGGTCCCGCGCGAGCCCACCCTGCCCGGGGCGGTCCAGGTGCCGCCCGACGGCCGCCCGATCGTCCTCGGCCCGGACTGCGGGGCGACCGGCGGCTACCCCGTCGTCGCCGTCGTCGTCCCGGCCGACCTCGACGCGCTCGCCCAGGTGCGTCCCGGCGCGGCGGTCCGGTTCACCGCGCTGCCGACGCCTGCGCCCTGACCCGGTCGAGGAGGACCGGCTGCCCCTGCTCGGCCGCGATGCGGGCGGCCTCCTCGAGCACCGGGCCGGGGTCCTCGCCGAGCACGGAGCGCACGTCGGCGAGCACCCGCAGCGTCTCCGCCAGCCACCAGCGCTCACCGAGCGCGAGCGCCTGCTCGCGCGCCCGCTCGACGAGCGCGGCCGCCTCCTCGGGGCGGCCGTCGAGCAGCACCGCCTCGGCGGCGAGCGTCCGGACGGCGCTCACACCGACCGTCGTCGCCCCGGCGTCGATCTCCGCCAGGCCGCGCAGCGCCCGCGCCGCACCGCCGCCCGGGTCCCCGCCCAGCGCCGTCGCCCAGCCGTGGACGACGTCGACCGACGGGCTGAAGTGGGCCAGCCGGACGCCGTCCCCGGCGACGACGGGGGTCGTCACGGCGCGGGCACCGTCGGGGTCGCGGCGCAGGGCGTGGACGAGGCCGCCGAAGAAGGCGAGGTCGATCGCCGACTGCCGCTCACCGTCCTCCTCGTGCGCGGCCCGCACGGCCACGAGGCGGTCGTCGGCGCCGTCGGGGTCGCCCGCCGCCTCGTGCGCCATCGCGCTGATCCCGCCGAGGGCGATGGTCGGCAGCCGCACCGGTGGGTCGTGCGCGAGCGCCTCGGCGCGCACCGCCCACCCGCGGTCGAGCACCTCGCAGGCCTGCTGCGCCCGGCCGGTCAGCCACAGCTGCGTGCCCCACGTGTAGTCGGCGAGCACGCGGACGTACGGCGAGTCCGTCCCCGCCCCGAGGTCGCGCAGGGCGACGGCGTGGTCGACGACGGCGAGCGGTCCGTCGACGTTGACCGCCGACCACCGGATGAAGGCGAGGAACGCCCGTGTCGCCGGCGTGGGGTTGCGGGCGACGACGGCCTCGACCCGCCGCTCCATGCCGCCGCGCTCGCCGTTGAACGACCGGACGGTCTCCACGCCCATGACCCCCTCGACCGCCTGGGCCTCGAGGTCCGCCCGCGTGGCGCCGACGGGCATCCGGGCGGCGACGTCGAGCGCCCGGTCGAACAGCTCGTCACCGCGGTCCAGCGCGCCGACCCGGGTCACCGCCCGGCCGGCGCGCAGCAGCGCGGCGCACAGGCGGGCCGGGTCCTCGACGGCGGCCGCGGCCCAGCGGTGCGCCGCGATGGGCTCGCAGCGGTCGCGGTCCGCGCCGAGCACGGCCTCGACGGCGTCGGCGGCCCGCGCGTGCAGCCGCGCCCGGCCCAGGCCCGTCGTGTCGGCGAGCACCGCCTCGCGGACGAGGGCGTGGCCGAAG
>JBQGCR010000766.1:0-2152 GCA_052038585.1 Kineosporiaceae bacterium | reverse complement strand
CGGAGAGGTCGGGCAGCGCGGCCGGGTCGACGAGCAGCGTGCCGGTGCCCTCGCGGCGCCGCTGGCCGGGCCCCGCGGGGGGCGGGCCCGGGGGCCCGCGGGGGCGGCCGGGGGCCACGGCGACCGGTCCCGTGCCGGCCCGCAGCCGGGCGACGGCGTCGGCGAGGCCCTCGGGGGTGGCGACGACGTCGGGGACGCCGTCCCGCGGCTCGGTCAGCGGGGTCGGGGCGGGCGGCTGCCCGCCCGGCGTCCCCTCGGCCGGGGCGTCCTCGCCCACGGCGGCCGTCACCTCGTCGCTCACGCCCGCATCACGGTGCCAAACCTAGGCCAGGGCGCTGCCGTGCGACGGCAGGCCCTGGCCCGGTGGGGGTGTGCGTCGCTCAGGCGATGGCGCCCGAGCGCAGCGCGGTGGCGACCATCTCGGCCCGGTCGCCGGTGCCGAGCTTGCGCGCGATCCGGGCGAGGTGGCTCTTGACGGTGAGCGCCGACAGGCCGAGGTCGTCGCCGATGTCCTTGTTGGACTTGCCGTCCGCGACGAGCTGGAGCACCTGGATCTCGCGGGCCGAGAGCGTCTCGACGCCCTCGCCGCGCTCGCCCGCCGGGCGGGGGCCGCTCGGCGCGGCGGAGACGAGGTAGCAGCGGACGCCGGCGCTGATCGCGGCGCGCACGCTGTACGGGTCGTCCGTCGTCGTCAGGACGAGGCCGCGCTGCCAGCCCGCCGCGCGCAGGTCGCGCACGAGGGTGATGCCCGAGCCGTCGGGCAGGCCGGCCTCGACGACGCAGAGGTCGGCGACCCCGGCCGAGGCCCGGGCGCGGGCCTCGCCGACGGTGCCGACCTCGAGGACGTGGCGGGCGCCGAGGGCGCGCAGCGTGTGCGCGACGGCCTCGCGGATGGCGGGGTTCGCCACGACCACCATGGCGGCGAAGCGGCCGGGGCGGGGGAGCGGCACCCCGGTGCGCTCGACGAGTGCGGTCACGGTCGATCCTCCTGCTGCTGCGGTCGGGACCGTCCGGTCGGACGCCTCCCTCGTGGACTCACCGTGAGGATCGGCAGCGCATCCGGGTGACTTGAGGCAGACGTGTGCGCCCGTCCGGGAGAGTTGCACCGCTGTGGTTCGCCGACCGGACCCGGTCGGCTCAACCGCGGCGCCGGGACGCGAGGGCCGAGACACCGGCGGGCAGCGGGGGCAGCCCGGCGACCGTGCACAGCAGGCGGCCCCACGCCTCGAGGTGCAGGCCGACGTCGTCGAGCGGGGTCCACGACGCCCTGACCTCGAGCTCCACGGTCGACGGCCGGTCGGCGAGCGCCCCGTAGGACTCCGAGACGACGCGCGTCACGGTTCCGCCCGGCGCGGTGAAGGCGGCCCCGGCGTCGGCCAGCGCCTCCTCGAGCCAGGACCAGCCGACCTGGCCGAGCATCGGGTCGGCGCCGAGCTCGGGCTCGAGCGCGGCCCGGACGAAGGTCACCGCGCGGAAGGTGCCCTCCCACGCGTCCTGGCCCGCGGGGTCGTGGAGGAGGACGAAGCGGCCGGTGCCGAGGTCCTCGTCGGCGACGACGACGTCCGCGCTCACCGCGAGGGCGTGCGGCGCGATCCGCTGCGGCGCGGGGACCTCCTCGAGGTGCACCTCGGGGCGCAGGCGCGCCGCGCGCAGCGACGCCACCGCCTGGAGGAACTCCTCCGGCGCCTCGCCCGGGACGGCTCGACCTGCCACGCCCTGCAATGTAGGGCCGCCCGGGCCGGCCGGTCGTGCGACGCGCCAGGCGCCCGGCGGCCGCGTGGCAGGATCGGTCGGGTGAGCACGCAGACCGACGTCCCCCTCCTCGAGGCCGCCCGCGGCCGGCGCCCCTCCCGCACCCCCGTGTGGTTCATGCGGCAGGCCGGGCGGTCCCTGCCGGAGTACCGGAAGGTCCGCGAGGGCATCGCGATGCTCGACTCCTGCCGCCGGCCGGACCTCGTCACCGAGATCACCCTGCAGCCGGTGCGCCGCTACGGGGTGGACGCGGCGATCTTCTACAGCGACATCGTCGTCCCGCTCGCCGCGGTCGGCGTCGACCTCGACATCGTCCCCGGCACCGGGCCGGTCATCGCCGAGCCGGTGCGCACGTGGGCGGATCTGGACCGGCTGCGGCCGCTGCACGCCGACCAGGTCG
>JBQGCR010000765.1:0-2414 GCA_052038585.1 Kineosporiaceae bacterium | reverse complement strand
CCGAAGAGCTCCTCGCGGAACGCGCGCATCTCGGGGGTGACGTCGGTGAGGACGGTCGCCTCGTAGAAGGCGCCCGGACCCTCGAGGCGCTTGCCGCCCGTCCGGACGGTCGCGCCCTTGTCGATGGCGTCCTGCACCTGCTCGGCGAGCGTGCGGACGGCGTTCTCGGACGAGAGCGGGCCGTACGCGACGTCCTCGGCGAACGGGTCGCCGGTCTTCTGCTCGGCCATCTTCGCCGTGAACTGCTCGACGAAGTCGTCGTAGAGGTGCTCGGCGACGATGAACCGCTTGCCGGCGTTGCACGCCTGGCCGCCGTTCTCCATCCGGCCGACGACGCACTGCTCGACGACGGACGGCAGGTCGTCGGTGTCGAGGACGAGGTAGGCGTCCGAGCCGCCGAGCTCGAGGACGACCTTCTTGAGGTGCTGGCCCGCGAGCGCGGCGACGGCGGTGCCGGCCCGCTCCGAGCCGGTGACGGAGACACCGCGCACCCGGGGGTCGGCGATGATCGTCGCGGCCTGCTCGTTCGTCGCGAAGACGTTGACGTACGCGTCGGCCGGGACGCCTGCCTCGTGGAAGATCTTCTCCATCTCCAGCGCCGACTCGGGGCACTGCGGGGCGTGCTTGAGGATGATCGTGTTGCCGGCGACGAGGTTCGGTCCGGCGAAGCGGGCGACCTGGTAGTACGGGTAGTTCCACGGCATGATCCCGAGGAGGGCGCCGATCGGGGACTTGCGGACGACGGCCTTGCCGCCGCCCCGCGAGGGCAGGGGCTCGTCGGCGAGCAGCGCGGGACCGTTCTCGGCGTAGTAGCGGTAGATCGCGCGGACGATCTGGAGCTCGCCCGTCGCCTCCGCCGTCGTCTTGCCCATCTCGCGGCTGATGATCGCCGCGAGCTCGTCGGTGCGCTCCTTGTACAGGTCGGCGACCCGGCTGATGACCTTCGCGCGGTCGTCGACGGACATCCGGCGCCACGACGTGAAGGCCGCGTCGGCCCGCTCGACCGCGGACGCGATCTCGGCGTCGGTCGCCGTCGGGAACTCCTTCTCGACGGCGCCCGTGGCGGGGTTGACGACCTTGTACTCGACGCTCACTGGAAGTCTCCTCGATCGGTGCGGACTGGTGTCCGCCCATCCTCGCCGACCATGACCGGTCCGCAACCTCCGCCCCGGCGGGTCCCGGCGCGGGGGCGCTCCCACCTGGACAGCGCCGCGCGGGCCGCTAGCGTCGGCCGCGTGGACGTGTCCTGGCGCAACGTCGTGCTCGACTGCCCCGAGTCCCGAGACCTCGCGGAGTTCTACCGCCGCCTCACGGGCTGGGCGTACGAGGCGGGCCACGAGACCACCGACCCCGACGGCGACGAGTTCCTGGCCCTCGTCGCGCCGACGGGCACGCCGAGGCTGTGCTTCCAGCGCAGCGACGGCGCGGTTCCGCCGTGGCCCGGCCCGGCGCGCGTGCACGTCGACCTGGACGTCGACGACCTGGCCGCCGGCCACGAGCACGCCCTGGCCTGCGGCGCCGTCGCCCTCACCGGCACGCCCGAGGACGAGGGTCACGCCGACGACCCGTTCCGGGTGTACGCCGACCCGGTCGGGCACCCGTTCTGCCTGTGCGAGAGGAGCTCGGCATGAGCGACCGACCGGCGGTCCACTGGCTGACGACCGTCCTCGACAGCCCCGACCCGCGGCGCCTCGCCGCGTTCTGGGAGCGCCTCCTCGGCTACCAGCGCGGCACCGACGAGCCGGAGTGGGTCACGCTGTACCCGCCGGGCGGGGACCGCGGCATGGCGGTGCAGCTCGAGGAGGCCTACCGGCGCCCCGTGTGGCCGGCCGGGCCGGGCGACCAGCAGATGTCGATGCACCTCGACCTCCAGGTCGAGGACCTCGAGGCGGCCGTCGCCTTCGCGCTCGAGTGCGGCGCCGAGCAGGCGGCCTTCCAGCCGCAGGAGCACGTCCGGGTCATGCTCGACCCCGACGGCCATCCGTTCTGCCTCTTCGTGGACTGACTCACCCGAGCAGCAGCCGGATCGCGAGCACCACGGGCAGGCAGAGGAACGTCGAGAGCAGGACGACGTCGCGGCTGAGCCCGACGGCCGTCGAGTAGCGCGTCGCGAAGACGAGCGCGTTCTGGGCGCTCGGCAGCGCCGCGACGACGGTCGTGCCGAGGACGACGTCGTCCGCGAACCCGAGCGCCCGGCCGACGCCGAAGGCCGCGAGCGGGTGGACGACGGTCTTCGCCGCGACGCCGAGGCCGACGAGCCGCCGGTCGGCGTCGGACCCGGGCCACGGGGACTGCGCGAGGGACATGCCGAAG
This sequence comes from Kineosporiaceae bacterium, assembly GCA_052038585.1. Classification (GTDB taxonomy): domain Bacteria; phylum Actinomycetota; class Actinomycetes; order Actinomycetales; family Kineosporiaceae; genus JBQGCR01. Next base: position 101 of record JBQGCR010000765.1, on the reverse strand, counting down.
GCGAGCAGCGCGAGCGGCACCGCCGCACCGGCGAGCAGCCCGAGCGGGTCGTCGACCACCCGCGGCAGCGCGACCGGCGACGCGGCGAGGAGGGCGCCGAC
>JBQGCR010000764.1:0-2858 GCA_052038585.1 Kineosporiaceae bacterium | reverse complement strand
CCGCTCGACGACGGCCCGGGTGCCGGCCTCGCCGAGGCCGGCGAGCTCGGGGGCCGACCGGTACGGCACGCCGGCCACCCGCTCCATGAGGTAGAACGGCGCCCCGGTGACTGCCGGGTCCTCGCAGAGCAGGTAGGTCCGCGGCACGGGGACGGCGGTGTCCCGCAGGGCCGTCATGACCCGGTGCTCGCGGGCCATGTCGTGCGCCGTCGCGAGGACGTGGCCGAGCGGCGGCCGGCGCAGGACCCACTCGCGGGCGCCGTCGCCGACGACGTAGGTGAGGTTGGAGCGGCCCCCGGCGAGCAGCCGGGCGGTCAGCGGTCCGGCCACCCCGCCGGGCAGGTGCCCGGCGAGGTGGTCGCGGACGCGGTCCAGGTCGAGGCCGGGGGCGTCGTCGTCCACCCTCAGGCCTTGGGCCCGCCGGCGACGTAGAGCACCTGGCCGGAGACGAACCCCGCGGCCTCGCCGACGAAGAAGGAGACGGCGTTCGCGATGTCGTCGGGCTGGCCGACGCGCTGCACCGGGATCTCCTTGGCGGCGTAGGCGACGAAGTCGTCGAAGGGCACGCCGACCCGGGCCGCCGTCGCCGCCGTCATGTCCGTCTGGATGAAGCCGGGCGCGATCGCGTTGGCCGTGACGCCGAACTTGCCGAGCTCGATCGCAAGGGTCTTGGTGAAGCCCTGCAGACCGGCCTTCGCCGCGGAGTAGTTCGCCTGGCCACGGTTGCCGAGCGCCGAGGTGCTCGAGAGGTTGACGATCCGGCCGAACTTCGCGGCCACCATGTACTGCTGCAGGGCGCGCGCCATGAGGAACGAGCCGCGCAGGTGCACGCCCATGACGGCGTCCCAGTCGTCGAGGCTCATCTTGAAGAGCAGGTTGTCGCGCAGGATGCCGGCGTTGTTGACGAGCACGGTGGGCTCGCCGAGCCCGGCGACGACGCGCTCCACGGCCGCGGCGACGGCGGCCTCGTCGCTGACGTCGACGCCGACGGCGAGCGCCCGGCCGCCGGCCGCCGTGATCTGCTCGACCGTCGCGCCGCAGGCGCTCTCGTCGAGGTCGAGCACCGCGACGGCGAGCCCGTCGGCGGCGAGCCGGCGGGCCACGGCCGCACCGATGCCACGGGCCGCGCCGGTGACGACGGCGACGCGCTGCGACTGCTGGGGACCCTCGCTCATGACATCCTCTCCACGATCATGGCCATGCCCTGCCCGCCGCCGACGCACATCGTCTCGAGGCCGATCTGCTTGTCGTGGAAGCGCAGGGAGTTGAGCAGCGTGCTGGTGATCCGTGCCCCCGTCATGCCGAACGGGTGCCCGACGGCGATGGCGCCGCCGTTGACGTTGAGCTTCGCCTCGTCGATGCCGAGCTCCCAGGCGGACGGGAGCACCTGCGCGGCGAAGGCCTCGTTGAGCTCGACGAGGTCGACGTCGTCGATCGTCATGTCGGCCCGGCGCAGCGCCTGGCGCACGGCCTCGACCGGGCCGAGGCCCATGATCTCCGGCGAGAGGCCGGAGACACCGGTCGAGACGATCCGCGCGAGCGGGGTGATGCCGAGCTCGGCGGCCTTCGTGTCCGACATGACGACGACGGCGGCGGCGCCGTCGTTGAGGGGGCAGCAGTTGCCGGCGGTGATCGTGCCGTCCGGCCGGAAGACCGGCTGGAGCTGGGACACGGCCTCCATCGTCACGCCGGCGCGCGGGCCGTCGTCCCTGGTCACCGTCGTGCCGTCCGGGAGGGTCACCGGGGTGATGTCCTGGGCCCAGAAGCCGTTCGCGATCGCCTGCTCGGCGAGGTTCTGGCTGCGCACGCCGAAGGCGTCCTGCTGCTCGCGGGTGACGCCCTTGAGGCGCGCGACGTTCTCGGCGGTCTGGCCCATCGCGATGTAGACGTCGGGCAGCGCGCCGTCCTCGCGCGGGTCGTGCCAGCCGGTCCCGCCCTGCGCGGTCTTCTGGGTGCGCGCCACGGCGTCGGCGAAGACCGGGTTCTCGGTGTCCGGCATGGCGTCGGCGGAGCCCTTGCCGAAGCGGCTCACCGTCTCGACGCCGACCGAGAGGAACACGTCCCCCTCGCCCGCCTTGATGGCGTGCAGCGCCATCCGGGTGGTCTGCAGGCTGGAGGAGCAGTAGCGGTTGACCGTGACGCCGGGGACCGTGTCGAGCCCGCTGAGCACCGAGACCACCCGGGCGAGGTTGTAGCCGGACTCCCCCGCGGGCGAGCCGGTGCCGAGCATGACGTCGTCGACGTCCTCCGGGCGCAGCTGCGGCACCTTGTCCAGGGCCGCGCGGACCATCTGGACGGCCAGGTCGTCCGGCCGCAGGTCCTTGAGCGAGCCCTTGAAGGCCCGGCCGATCGGTGAGCGGGCCGTCGCGACGATGACTGCCTCGGGCACGTGCGCCTCCACGGTGAGGGACTGTCGGTCTGCTGAGCGCTCGCTTATCCTAAGCGGATGCTTAGTGCGCTGGGAAGCCCCGCCGCGGCGGTGCCGGCGTGAGCAGGCGGGCGGACGAGACCCGCCGCCGGCTCGCCGAGGCCGCCCTGGAGACCTTCGCCGAGCGGGGCTTCCACGGCGCCTCGACGCGGGACGTCGCCGCGGCCGCCGGCATGAGCCCCGCCGCGGTCTACGTGCACTACCCGTCGAAGGAGGACCTGCTCTACACGCTGTCCCGGGCGGGGCACGTCGAGACCCTGACGGTGCTCACCGACGCCGTCGAGTCGTCCTCGGACCCCGTCGTCCAGCTCGTCACCGCCGTCGGGGCGTTCGTCCGGTTCCACGCGACCCGGAGCACGCACGCCCACGTCGTCAACTACGAGCTCGCCCACCTCGAGGGCGCCCACCGCGAGGACATCCTCCGGCTGCG
>JBQGCR010000763.1:0-3218 GCA_052038585.1 Kineosporiaceae bacterium | reverse complement strand
GTGGACCAACTGGGCGCGCGGCTACCTGGCCCACACGCCCGCCACCGCCCGCGTCCTCCCCCGGGGGCGGGTGGGCGCGGCGGCCCACGACCAGGGCTTCGGCAAGCCCGACCCGCGTGTGTTCCGGGCCGCCTGCGCGGCGCTGGACCTGGCGCCGGGGGAGTGCGCGTACGTCGGTGACGAGCTCGACGTCGACGCCCGCGCGGCCCGTGACGCCGGGCTCGTCGGCGTGTGGCTCGACGCCCACGGCACCGGGGCGAGCCCGGACGACGTCGTCGTCGCCCGGACGCTCGCCGACGTCGTCGCGCTCGTCCGCTGACGCGCTGTCGTGCCCTCGTCGATTTGGGCGGCGGGCCGTGCGGCCGGTACAGTCGTCCAGGCGGTTCGCGGGGCTGGGAGGCCCTGGGTACCCCATGGGGTATGGTGTAATTGGCAGCACGACTGATTCTGGTTCAGTTAGTCTAGGTTCGAGTCCTGGTACCCCAGCGCGATTCGTCCGGAACCCGGCCGACAGGCTAGGATCGGGACGGCGCCCAGGAAGTCTCCTGGCAGCACCACCAGCACGGCCCCGTTGTGTAGTGGCCTAGCACGCCGCCCTCTCAAGGCGGTAGCGCGGGTTCGAATCCCGTCGGGGCTACGCGATCCGGAACCCCCCGCCTCAGGCGGGGGGTTCCGGCGCTTGCGGGGCCGACCGGTCCGGGCCGGCCATGAAGAGCCGCTGCTGCGCCAGCCGGCGCAGCGCGACGAAGACCTGCTCGTGCAGGACGGTGCCGACGACGACCTGCTCGACCTGCTCGGCGGGCGACCCGACCGTCGTGACGTGCGCGACCTCGTGCTCGGCGACGTCCAGCGCGGCCCGGGCGTACGGCCCGAGCGCGGCGGCGTCGGTCGGGAGCCCCACGGAGTCCAGCGCCCCGAGGGCGGCGTCGAGCTGCCGCAACGGGTTGCCGCCGTACGTGCCGCCCCAGCCGAGCGCGTCGAGCAGCGCCTGCGCGCGGTCCGCCGCCCCGTCCGGGTCGACGAGCGGCGGCAGCGCGTCGTGCGCGGTCGCCACGGCGGCGACGCGGCCGTCGTCGTCCCCGGCGTCCAGCCCGGCGAGGACGGCGCGCACCGACGCGAGCGGCAGCCGCCCGACGTCGGTGAGGGCGCGGACGAGCCGCAGCCGGCGCACGTGCCCGGCGTCGTAGTCGGCCTGGGTGGCCGACGTCGGCCGGCCGGCGTGGAGCAGGCCCTCGCGCAGGTAGTACTTCACCGTCGCGACGGGCAGCCCGGCGGTCCGCGCGAGCTCGGAGATCCTCACGGAACGGCTCCTCCCTGTTGACTTGGAGAGTAGCACTCCCCAATATTGGAGAGTCCGCATATCCAGTCTGTCGGAGGACCCCATGCCCACCCCCCGTGAGACCGTGACCCACGCCGGCGGCCGCCCGGCCGTCCTCTTCCTCGTCGGCATGCGCGTCAACCGGCTCCGTTCGGTCCGGCGGTGGTGGCCGGTCTTCACCGCGATGCCGACGATGCTCGCCGAGCTGAGCAGGGACCCCTCGCTGGGCCTGCTGGGCTACCGCGTCGGCCTGGAGTCGCCCCGGGCGGTGACCGTCCGGACGTACTGGCGCGACGTCGAGGCGCTGCACGCCTACGCCCGGTCCGGCGACCACCTGCACCGGCCGGCCTGGGCCGCCTTCCACGCGGCGGGACGGTCGGCCGCTGGCGTCGTCGGCATCTGGCACGAGACCTTCGACGTCCCCGCCGACGGGCTCGAGAGCCTCTACGTCGCGATGCCGGAGCAGGGGCTCGCCGCGGCCTTCGGGTCGGTCCCGGCCACCGGTCCGCTGGCGACGGCGGCCGGACGGCTGGCCCGCCGGTCCTGACCCGCCGGGGCGGCCGGCACGGCGCCACGTGACGCGGACCGCCCGGACCGCCCCCGCCCGGCACCCCCGGTGGGCCAGAATGCCCTCATGTCCCGGTCGTCCGGCGTCGCCGACCACCCGGAGGCGTACCTGGCCGAGGACCGGCGTCGGGCCGTCCTGACGGGTGAGGACGTCGACGGCCGCCGTCGCGGGTCCGCGCTCTTCGCGGACATCTCCGGGTACACGACGCTGACCGAGGCGCTCGTCGTCGAGCACGGCGCGCGGCGCGGGGCCGAGGAGCTCACGGCCGTGCTCGACCGGGTGCTCGGCGCCGTCGTCGACGTCCTGCACCGGTGGGGCGGCAGCGTCCTGTCCTTCAGCGGCGACGCCGTGACGTGCTGGCTCGACGGGGACGACGGCCTCGCCGCCACGGCGTGCGCGCTCGGCATGCAGGCCGCGCTGGACGACGTCGGCACCGTGCGGACGCCGTCGGGCCGGACCGTCGTCCTGGGGATGAAGGTCGCCGTCGCGACCGGCCCGGCCCGTCGCTTCGTCGTCGGCGACCCCTCCGTCCAGCTCCTCGACGTCCTCGCCGGCTCGCTCGTCGACGACCTCGCCGCCACCGAGCGCCAGGCGCGGGTCGGCGAGGTGCTCGTCCACGACGGCGTCCTCGACGCGCACCGCCCGCGGCTGCGCCTCGGCGAGCACCGGGCGGGCTGCGCGGTCGTCGTGGCCCTCGCGCGGCCGCTGCCCGAGCCCGACCCGCTGCCGCAGGCGACCGGACTGCCGGACGCCGCGGTGCGGCCGTGGCTGCTGCCCGCCGTCCACGAGCGGCTCACGGGCGGGCACGGGGAGTTCCTCGCCGAGCTCCGGCCGGCCGTCCCGCTCTTCGTCCGCTTCGGCGGGCTCGACTTCGACGGCGACGAGGACGCCCCGCACGCGCTCGACGCGTTCGTCCGGCGCGCCCAGGCCGTCGTCGCCGTCAACGGCGGCAGCGTGCTCCAGCTGACCGTGGGGGACAAGGGCGCCTACCTCTACGCCGTGCTCGGGTCGCCGACGGCGCACGAGGACGACGCCGCCCGCGCGTGCGGCGCCGCGCTCGACCTCCTCGCGCTCGACCCGCCCGGCGCGGCCCGCCCGGGCGCCGTCCGCGACCTGCAGGTGGGCGTCGCCCTCGGCCGGGTGCGCAGCGGCACGACGGGCCACCCGGCGCGGCGGACCTTCTGCTGCCTGGGCGACTGCGTCAACCTCGCCGCCCGGCTCATGTCCGCGGCCGAGCCGGGGCAGGCGCTCGTCAGCGCCGCGGTCGCGTCCGGCGCCGCGGCGGGCTACACCTTCGACGCCCCGCTCAGCCTGCGGCTCAAGGGGATCGCC
>JBQGCR010000762.1:0-5138 GCA_052038585.1 Kineosporiaceae bacterium | reverse complement strand
CTGTTGGCTGTGCGCGTCAGTGTGTGACGGAGACGCCTGGCCGACCCGCCCTGCCCGCGTCGGCGTGCCCAACGCGCGGACCACACGTGAGACCCTATGACGCGATGTGCTCCCGGCCCAGGGTCGGTCTGAAGCGCTGATATCAGGGCGCAGGGTGGCGCCGGGACACGGAGCGCCGGGGCCCGACATCAAGGGACCCAGGTAACCCGGCACGGCCGGCCTCCGTGGGCTCTTGCCAGCCACCCGCTTGGCGTCCGCCTGCTGGGTCACCTGGGAGCGTCACCTCTGGGGCGGACGGAGGCGCCAAGTTCGTGGCGGTCGCTGCCGTCCCGGGTTCCACCCTGCGTGTCACGTCCTTCGACGGAAGGGCAGTTGGAATCTGCGCTACGCCGAACTGCACGAACACACCGGCGTGGCAACGACACCGAACGTCTCAGCCCAGCAGCAGCGAGAAGCAAAAGGCAGCCTCGCCGTTTGCCCTCTCGATCCCCAGTCCTGTGCGCCTGGTCCGGTCGCAGGTCTGAACGCGCCGGGCACTCGTCGGCCCGGGCGCTCTCTCCAAGCATCTGTGGCTTTAGTTTCCCGTGAAAAGCGGATCGGCGCCTCCAACCCGAGCGAGCCTCGCCCGGTGGTGCCGCAGATCCGACGGCGGCAGAGCGCCGCTGGCATCGCGACGCCACCCACCGGTCCCGCCTGGGGATGCGGCGTCCCCCACTCGACGCCGGCCGGCGCGAGGCGGACCTGCGTACGGTCGTGAGTGGAACCGGGTCACGCGCGACGGCGCGATTCCCAGGGCGCCGAGTGTCACAGTCCGCTCGCCCCAGAGCCCTTCGTTGCGTCCAGCACCCGCTGTCAAACTCCCGCGACATTGGTTTCCCGTGAAACGCGCCTTGCCCGGCACACCAGCCAGATAGCCGACCCGAGGAGGTTGGGCGTCGAATCCGCGGCCGGGACCGCCGAACGCTTCTCCGTCGGGCGTGACCATCCACCTCGATGACGGCGTGAGACGAGGTCCGTGCCGATGCCTGTCGTCGGCCAGGCGGCCCCCGTACGGGTGGACCTGGTCTGCGACGGCCTCGACCGCCGTCGTGGAGGAGCGCCCACTCGATGCGGCGAGCACAAGACGTGGCGATGCGATGCCGAACGAGCCCAGCACCTGCTACGACTGGTCACCTCGTCGGTGGCGCTGCGTCCGTGCGGAGCGAGCACCGAGGCAGCGGCAGTCGAGCGGGGGCTGTCCACGACGTGATGGCCGGCTGCCCCCCGAGCGTCCCGATTGTTGGTCGCCCGGTCAGCAGCAGGACCGTGACGGCGCTCGTCCCGGGACGAGCGATGCGCCCGTCGGACCCGCGTGCCACGACGGCCGGACCGCGACCGGTCGGGCACCGCGGCGACGCGCGGTGCCTCGCGATCGAGCCCCTGACTGACGGGCAGCGCCGGCTGAGTACGGCTCTCGAGACTGACGGTTCTGGGGCCGACGCTGGTTGCGATAGCTGGCTCTCAGTTCTGCCCGATGGACGAAGGGCTACCCACGAGACCGCGTCACGGTCGAGGCAGCCCGTACCCCAGAACCGTCTGATCCGAGCGGCTGACCCGCGCCAGCGCCGGTGGGGAGCGGTGAGTGGGCGGTCGTCGCGGAGCAGGACGGGGTGGGGCTCGAACGTCGACTCGCTCCGTTCTGCTGTCGCTGTCCAGCCTCGCCGCTCGCAGAAGCAGCGAGCACGCGCGTTGCCCTCGACGACGCGCAGCCACGCCAGCGAGGAGCCCTGGCCGGTCAGATGCGCGGCCACCTGGTCGTGTGCCGGCGCAGGGAACAGGGCGCCTCGCCAGGACCGGCGTCGACCGGCTGGTCGGCACCCACCTGTCGTTCGCCCCCGAGCAACGCTCCAACGCCGTGCCGGAATCGTCGGCCGGTGCTCACCGCCTGCGCGCTGGGCGTCCGCACGGCGACCGGGCTGACGGGGTCGGCCCGACCACGGTCAGCCTGAGAGGCCGTACTCAGCGGCGGCTGTGTACGGCTCTTGGGACTGATGGACGTGGGGCCAACTCGGGCACGCGCAGAGCCTTCCGCTGACGACGCTTCGCAAGTTACCTTGCTCTCGTGCTCGACGAGCCGGGGTACGTCGACGGTGACTCCGCCATCGTCATCGTGCACTCGATGCGGGCCAGAGCGACGTTCCTCAGGTGATGATGATGCCCCGGTCAGTCGAAGAGATCCTCCAGCACGCTGACGAGCTCGCCGAGAGGTTCGAGAACTACGAACCCGATCCAGCCGGCGAACTCGATGTCAGCGCCGTCGCCCTGTTGCAGGCGGCCGTCCAGGCGCGTTCGGAGGCCGAACGGCAGCTGCTGGCAGCGGTGCGGACCGCCCGCCAGGCCGGCACCTCGTGGTCGGCGATCGGCACCTTCTTGGGAACCAGCGGTGAGGCGGCGCGACAGAAGTACGCCGACCGCGTCGCCTGAGCGGGCGTCGTCCAGTCCCGCCGAGCACCGAGTTGGCCCCACAACCGTCAGCCTCAAGAGCCGTACTCAGCGGCGGCTGCGTCCGGCGACGACCTCGACCACCGTCGTGGGCTCGGCGACCACATCGACCCCGGCACGGACGACTCGTGACGACGCAGCGCCGAGCCGGCGCAGCACCGGCTGGGACTCGGCGAGCTCGTCGGCGGCACTGCGGCCCTTGATGGCGAGCATCGACCCGCCCGCTCGGGTCAGCGGGAGGCACCAGCGCGCGAGCTTCGGCAGCGCGGCGACCGCACGGGAGGTGACGGCGTCGAAGGTGTCGCCGACCTCCTCGGCCCGGGCGCGGAGCACCGTCACGGTTGCGATCCCCAGCTCGGCGACAGCGGCGTCGAGCCACGTGCATCGCCGCTGGAGCGGCTCGACGAGGACGACGTGGAGGTCGGGCCGCGCGACCGCGACGGCCAGACCGGGCAGACCGGCCCCCGAACCGACGTCCGCCACGCGCGCACCCTCGGGCACGAGCTCCGCGAGGACCGCGCAGTTGAGCACGTGCCGGTCCCAGATCCGCTCCACCTCGCGCGGCCCGACGAGCCCGTGGTCGACCCCGGTGCTGCAGAGCAGGTCGGCGTACCGCTCCGCGAGAGGGAGGCGGTCACCGAAGACCCGGCGCGCCGCCGCCCTCGGCTCGGCAGACAGCGGCGGCGCGAAGGAGGGCGCCATGCGGCTCAGGACGCGGGCCGGATGACCACGCGGCGGTTGGGGTCCTGACCTTCGGACTCGCTGAGCAGCCCGGCCTCGGCGACGACGTCGTGGACGACCTTGCGCTCGAACGCGGTCATCGGCTGCAGCGTCACGGACTCCCCGGTCTTCTGCACGTCCTGGCACGCGCGGGCCGCGAGGTCCTCGAGGCTGCGGCGCCGCGCGGCGCGGTGCCCGGCGACGTCGAGCATGAGACGGCTCCGCTCGCCCGTCGACGCCTGCACGGCCAGCCGGGTCAGCTCCTGCAGCGCCTCGAGCACCTCGCCGTCCGACCCCACGAGCCGGCGCAGCGACCGGCCGTTGCCGTCCTCGGAGACGATCGCGACGGCCGCGCGGCCGTTCTCCACGTCGATGTCGATGTCACCGTCGAGGTCGGCGATGTCGAGCAGCTCCTCGAGGTAGTCGGCCGCGACCTCGCCCTCCTCCTCGAGGCGCCGCCGGCTGGAGCGCGAGCTGCCGCGTCCGCCGGCGGACGAACCGTCCTGGTCCTCGTCCTGCGTGCTGTCCGTCGCGTCGTCGAGCGCCTCGTCGTCCGTCGTGAGGACGTCGCCCTCGTCCGCGGGCGCAGCGGTGCCGTCGGTCTCGCTCATGCAATGCCTCCTGGGTGGATCCGCACCGTGCCGGTGCGTCGTGGCGTCGGTCAGTGCGCGGGTGAGGGGGCTGTGCCGCCCTCGCCCTCGTCACCGGGGTCCTTGGGCGAGCTGCCGGTGCGCGGCGGCGGCTTCCGCTTGCTCTTCGGCTGGTTGCGGCGCGGCTGCTGGCGCTGCCCCTTGGGCTGCTCGGCGGCCGGCGGTGCGTCGTCCTGGACCGTCGCCGCCCCGGGCAGGGGCTTGCCGCGCTTGAGGCGACGCTCCTGGAGGGCCTTCTCGGCGGGCGACCCGGGGGCCGGCATCCGCCGGATGACGTAGAACTGCTGCCCCATCGACCACAGGTTTGTCGTCGTCCAGTAGATGAGGACACCGATCGGGAAGTTCACGCCGGAGATGGCGAAGACGACCGGGAGCACGTAGAGGAGGATCTTCTGCTGCTGCGCGAACGGGTTGTTGAGCGCCGCCGCCGGCATGTTCTTCATCATCAGCTGGCGCTGGGTCGTGAACGTCGTCACCGACATGGCGATGATGAGGATGACCGCGAGGATCTTCGTCGACAGCAGGTCGGACCCGAGGAACGTCGACGACAGCGGCGAGCCGAAGAGCTGCGCGTTGTCCGCCTGGGCCGCGAGCTCCCTCGTCAGCGGGCCGATCGGCTTCTGGTCGCGGACGTTGTAGTTGAGCACCCGGAAGAGCGCGAAGAAGATCGGCGCCTGGAGCAGGATCGGCAGGCACGAGGCGAACGGGTTCGTCCCCGTGCGCCGGTAGAGCTCCATGGTCTCCTGCGTCATCGCCTGACGGGAGGCCTGGTCCGTCTTGCCCTTGTACTTCTCCTGGATCTTCCGCATCTCCGGCTGGATGAGCTGGAGCCCCCGCGACGCCTTGATCTGCTTGACGAACAGCGGGATGAGGACGATGCGGATGACGATGACGAGACCGACGATCGACAGCGCCCACGTCCAGCCGGACGCCTCGGGCATGCCGAGCGCCGTGAGCCCCGAGTGGAAGCCCACCATGATCCACGCGACGACGTACTCGAGTGGTTTGAGAATGGTGTTCAGCCAGTCCACGGGGCTCCTCAGTCGTCAGGCGCCGGGCCGGGTGGCCGGCTCGGCAGGGCCGCGGTCCGCGGCGGTCGGGGTCGGGACGTCCGCACGCCGAGCGGGCGCCACGGGGGGAACGGGGTCCACGCCACCGGGGTTCCAGGGGTGGCAGCGCAGCAGCCGGCGCGCGGCGAGCCAGCCGCCGCGGACGACGCCGTGCCGGTCCACCGCCTCGAGCGCGTAGGCGGAGCACGACGGGTAGAAGCGGCACGTGTCGCCGTAC
>JBQGCR010000761.1:0-1517 GCA_052038585.1 Kineosporiaceae bacterium | reverse complement strand
TGGCCGGGAGTCGGCGGGACTGGGTGCGGAGTCGGCGGGACTGGGTGCGGAGTCGGCGGGACTGGGTGCGGAGTCGGCGAGACCGGGGGGCGGAGTCGGCGGGACTGGGTGCGGAGTCGGCGGGACTGCGCGCGGAGTCGGCGGAACCGGGGGGTCAGGCCGACAGGACGGCGGAGAGGGCCGAGGTGAAGAAGCGCAGGCCGTCGGTGGCGGAGCCGGTGCGGCTGTCGGGGCCGAAGCCGGGCTCGACGGCGTGCTCGGGGTGGGGCATGAGGCCGACGACGGTGCCGGAGGCGTTGGAGACGCCGGCGATGTCGCGGAAGGAGCCGTTGGGGTTGACCCCGAGGTAGCGGAAGACGACGCGGCCCTCGGCCTCGAGGGCGTCGAGGGTGCGCTCGTCGGCGACGTAGCCGCCCTCGCCGTTCTTCAGCGGGATCGTGATCTCCTCGCCGTCGGCGAACTCGCGCGTCCACGCCGTCGAGGTCCGCTCGACCCGCAGGCGCTGGTCGCGGCAGACGAAGTGCCGGTGGTCGTTGCGGATCAGCGCGCCGGGCAGGAGGTGGCTCTCGCAGAGCACCTGGAACCCGTTGCAGATGCCGAGCACGGGCAGGCCGGGCGCGGTCTGGTCGGCGGGCCCGGCGAGCCGGACGATCTCGTCCATGATCGGCGCGAACCGCGCGATGGCGCCGCAGCGCAGGTAGTCGCCGTAGGAGAACCCGCCGGGCAGGACGACGGCGTCGACCCCCCGCAGGTCCGCGTCCCCGTGCCACAGGGCGACGGGCTCGCCGCCGGCGATCCGGACGGCACGCTGGGCGTCCCGGTCGTCGAGGCTGCCGGGGAAGGTCACCACACCGATGCGCACGGCCGCCAGCCTACCGGCGGGCGGCCGTGCCCCCGGAACGCCTACTGCTGCACCCGCAGGTTCGGCAGGCCGCTGCCGACGCCGGTCTCGAACGTGCCCGGGTAGCCGAGCTGCGACGTCCACGTCGTCACCGACGCCTTGCCCGTCAGCGTCACCCCCGGAGCGAGGGTCACCGTGCCGTCGGTCGCGACGGACTCGCGGCCGAGGAACACCTGCTGGCCGGCGACGTACGTCGTCCCCGGCTGGAGCACGACCGGCGTCGCGAGCGCCGCCCACGCCCAGCCGCCGGTGGCCGGCGCGTCGGCCGGCACCGAGGCGGTCGCGAGCGCCGTCGTGCTGCCCTGCAGCCACAGCCCGACCCCGGTCGCCGCGGTGTTGTCGATCCGGCCGTTGCGGTTGCTGTCGTGCACCGCGAGGGCGGTGACGGTCGTCGGCCGGCTCACCGTGAACGTGTAGCCCTGGGTGCCGTTCGAGGTCGACGTCCGGTAGCCGGTGTACGCGGTGACGGCCGGGCCCGGCGGCGCCTGCACCCGGAAGGCCCGCGTCGCCGTCGTCGTCGAGCCGGCCGGGTCGGTCGCCGTCGCCGTCACCGTGTACGTGCCGGGGGGCAGCACCGGGGCCGTCCAGGACCAGCGGGCCGCCGTGGTGCCCACGC
>JBQGCR010000760.1:0-8193 GCA_052038585.1 Kineosporiaceae bacterium | reverse complement strand
GCGAACTCCGGCCCCTACACCCTCACCCAGCAGCAGTCCGGCGCGACGTACACGTTCGTGCTCCGCGACGACTACGCCGCCTGGCCGGAGCGCGCGCAGGAGCCCGCGGGGGACATCCCGAAGACCGTCCAGTTCGTCGTCTCGCTCGACCCCACCGCCACGGCGAACCTCGTGAAGAACGGCCAGCTCGACGTCGCGAAGATCAACGCCGAGTCGATCCCGCGGGTCGAGGGCGACGGCTCGGCCAAGGCCGCCGTCTTCCCGTTCTCCGACTTCTACCTCGTCTTCAACGAGCGCCCCGGCAGCCCGTTCACCGACCCCGCGGTGCGCAAGGCCGTCGCGCAGGCGGTCGACCGGGCCGCCTTCGAGAAGGTGACGTCGAAGGGCACCGGTGAGGTGCTCAGCTACCTCGCGACGAAGAACACCCCGTGCTGGGACGACGACGAGTCGTTCGTCGTCCCGACGGACGTCAGCGCCGCGAAGGCGGTGCTCGCCGGGACGAGGATCCGCCTCCTCGGCCCGCAGATCGTCGGGACGAACGGCGCCGGCAACACCTACCTCCAGGAGGTGCTCCGCGCGGCCGGCGCGCAGGTGGAGCTCGAGAACACCGACGTCGGCACGTGGATCTCCAAGGTCTTCGGGGCCCAGGACTCCTGGGACGTCACCGTCTTCGCCGACCTGAACTTCATCGGCTCGCTCGCCAGCCCGCTGCCCTTCTTCGTCGGCCCCGCGGTCGAGGCCGGCGGCGGCAACCTCGGCGCCGTCGACAACGCCGCGGCTGCGGCCGCCTTCGAGCAGGGCCTCGCCGCCGCCGACGAGCAGGGGCGCTGCGAGGGCCTGCGCGCCGCCCACCAGGCGCTCGTCGAGAACGCCGACACCGTGCCGCTCGTCAACGACGCCTTCATCTACGCCGTGCGCCCCGGCTTCTCCGTCGACATGATCGGCGGCGCGCTCGACGACCCGACCTTCCGCATCACGAACTGAGGGAGCCCGTCGTGCTCGACCCCCACTCCACCGCCGCCGCGGTCGCGGAGCTGATCCGCACCCGGCAGGTGAGCCCCGTCGAGGTCGCCGACCTCTACCTCGACCGGATCGAACGGATCGACCCGGCGGTCAACGCGATCGTCTGGCTCGACGAGGACGCCGTCCGCTCCGCCGCCGCGCGCGCCGCCGACGCCGTCGTCCGCGGCGAGCCGCTCGGCCCCTTGCACGGCGTGCCGATCCCGATCAAGGACCTGCACACCTGCGCCGGGCAGCCGAACACGATGTCCTCCCTGGCGATCGAGGAGCGGGTCGCCGCCGAGAGCGACCCCGACGTCGCGATGCTCCTCGACGCCGGGGCGATCCCGCTGGGGCGCAGCAACTCCCCGGAGTTCGGGGCGCTCACGGTCTCGGAGAACCTGCGGCACGGCGTCACCCGCAACCCGTGGCGGCTCGACCTCACCTCCGGCGGGTCGAGCGGCGGCGCCTCGGCGGCCGTCGCCGCGGGTCTCGCGCCCGCGGCGCACGCCTCCGACGGCGGCGGCTCCATCCGGGTGCCGGCCTCGGTCACCGGCCTCGTCGGCCTCAAGCCGAGCCGGGGCCGGGTGCCGACGCTCGTGCGCGGCTGGGAGCACTCGACGACCGAGGGCGCGATCACCCGCGACGTCACCGACGCCGCGCTCCTGCTCGACGTCATGAGCGGCTTCGACCCGCTGAGCTGGTACTGCGCGCCGGCGCCGGAGCGGCCGTTCAGCGCCGAGATCGGTGCCGACCCGGGCCGGCTGCGGGTCGGGCTGCTCCTCGACGCCCCGACCGGGATGCCCGTCGACGAGGCGTGCCGCGAGGCCGCCCTGACCCTCGCGCGCGCCCTGGAGGCGAGCGGGCACGACGTCGTCCCCGTCGCGCCGTACCTCTTCGACCCCGACACCTTCCGGGCCTTCGCCGAGGTGGTCATCAGCGCCTCCACGTGGGCGATGCCGCTCGACGACTCCGCGAAGGTCGACGGCTACATCGCCCGCCGCCGCAGGGTCGCCGAGACGGTGCACGCCGGCCAGTACGCCGAGGTCGCCGCCCGGCTCCAGCTGGAGACGCGCCGCGTCGTCGCCCAGTGGGGCCGCGACTTCGACGTCCTCCTCACCCCGACGACGGCGACGGTCGCGCCGCCGGTCGGCCTCGTGCGCGAGGAGGCGAACGCCGTCCCCGAGGTGCCCCGCCTCACCGAGCTGCGGATGGTCTCCTTCACCGCCTTCTGCAACGTCAGCGGCCTGCCGGCGGTCACGCTGCCGGCGCACCGGACCGCCGACGGCATCCCGGTCGGGGCACAGCTCGTCGGCGGCCCCTTCGGCGAGGCGATGCTCCTGCGCCTCGCCTCGCAGGTCGAGCCGTCGCTGCCGCTCGTCGGCGCCCACCCCGCGGACGAGGACCTCCTCGTCCCGGCCGGACGATGACGACGACGGCGGCCGCGCCGCCCGTGCCGGCGGGCGAGGGAGGGCACTCCCGCGCCGGCCGGGGCTCCGTGCTGGACCTGCCGTGGGTGCGCTTCGCCGTGCGCCGCGCCGGGGGTCTCGTGCTCGCCCTCGCCCTGCTCGTCACGGTGACCTTCCTCATCGTGCCGCTGCTGCCGGGCGACCCGGCTCGGGCGATCGCCGGCAGCTCGGCCACACCGCAGGCGGTCGCGACGATCCGGGCCGACCTCGGCCTGGACCGCCCTCTGCCGCAACGGTTCGTCGAGTACGTCGGCGGGCTCGCCCGGGGTGACCTCGGCACGTCGTTCCGCTACCGCGTGCCGGTCTCGGAAGTCGTCGCGACCCGCCTGCCCTACACCGTGCAGCTCGCCGTCCCGGCGATCGCGCTCGTGCTCGCCCTCGCGATCCCCCTGGGGATGGCGGTCGGGGTGCTGACCCGGGGCGGACGCCGGCGCCGGCTCGACGTCGCCTTCGGCGTCGTCGCCGGCACCGTCGCGGCGGTCCCGCCGTACGTCCTCGGCACGCTCCTCGTCGTCACCCTCGCGATCGGGCTGAAGATCTTCCCGCCCGGCGGGGCGCAGACGCCGTCCTCGCTCGTCCTGCCGATCCTCGCGCTCTCCCTCGGGCCGGCCTGCGCGGTCGCGCGGGTGGTCCGGGCGGAGACGGCGTCGGTCCTCGAGCAGGAGTTCCTGCGGACGGCACGGGCCCGCCGGCTGCCCGCCGGGCGGCTCTACCTGCGGCACGCCCTGCCCAACCTGCTGACGAGCGTGCTCACCCTGACGGGCCTGGTCCTCACGTCCCTGCTCGGCGGCACCGTCGTCATCGAGAACGTCTTCAGCTACCCGGGCCTGGGCACCGAGATCGTCCAGGCCATCGTCAGCAAGGACTACCCGGTCATCCAGGGGATCATCCTCTGCGTCGGCGCCCTGGCCCTGCTCGTCAACCTGCTCGTCGACGTCGTCCTCGGGATCGTCGACCCGCGCACGCTCACCGGAGGCCACCATGGCGGTTGACACCGCTCTGCTCGCCGAGGCCGCGCTGCGCGGGCCAGCCCAGCGCCGCGCCTGGCGCCGGTCGCCGTCGCTGCTCGCGGGAGGGACGGTGCTCGTCGTCCTCCTCGTCGTCGGCGTCCTCGCCCCCGTCCTGCTCTCCGGTCCCGCCGAGACGCTGACCGGCGACGCGAACCTGCGCCCCGACGGCGCGCACTGGCTCGGCACCGACCCGTTCGGCCGGGACGCGCTAGCCCGCGCGCTCGTCGCGACCCGGCTGACCCTCCTCATGGCCGCGGCGGCCACCATGCTGTCGTTCGTCGCCGGCGTCACGCTCGGCGCGGCCACGCTCCTCGCGCCCCCGCGGGTGCGCCAGCTGCTCCTGCGCGTGCTCGACGCCGCGGTCGCCTTCCCCTCCCTCGTCCTCGCGCTCGTCGTCGCCGCCGTCCTCGGTGCCGGCGCCGGGTCCGCCGTCGTCGCCATCGGCCTGGCCGGCATCCCCGGCTTCGCCCGGCTGACGTACAACCTCGCGCAGGGGGTCGCGACGCGGGACTTCGTGACGACGGCGCACCTGCTCGGCGTCCCCGGTCCCCGGGTGCTGACCCGGCACGTCCTGCCGAACGTCTCCGGGCCGCTGCTCGTGCTCCTCACGTCGTCCTTCGCCCTGTCGCTGCTCGAGATCAGCAGCCTGTCGTTCGTCGGCCTCGGCGTGCAGAGCCCGCAGTACGACTGGGGCCGCCTGCTCAACGAGGCGCTGCCGTCGATCTACACCGCGCCGTGGCTCGTCCTCGCGCCCTCGCTCATGCTCGTGCTCGCCGGCGCGGGCGCGATGCTCGTCGGCGACGGCGTCGCCCGGCTCGTCGACCCGCGGCAGGCGCACGGCGTGCCGCCGGCCCCCGCCGTCCCGGTCGCCCGCCGCGCGGACGGCGTTGCGGCGCAGACGGGGACGGACGACGACGCGGTGCTCGTCGTCGACGGCCTCGTCGTCGAGGCCGCCGGTCGCCGGCTCGTCGACGACGTGTCGTTCCGCGTCCGGCCCGGTGAGGTCGTCGGCCTCGTGGGGGAGTCCGGCTCGGGCAAGTCGACGATCGCCATGGCCGTGGCCGGGCTGCTCGCCGACGGCCTCGTGGCCGACGCCCGCGCGCTGCGGCTGCGCGACCTCGACCTCCTCGGCCGGCCGCCCGCCACGCGCCTCGCGACCGAGCTCGGCATCGTCTTCCAGGACCCGTCCGCGACGTTCAACCCCGCACTGCGCCTGGGCTCCCAGCTCACCGAGGTGCTCCGCGTGCACGGCGGGCGGTCCCGTTCGGCGGCCCGCGAGGCCGTCGTCGAGGCGCTCACCGAGATCAAGGTCACCGAGCCACGCCGGCGGCTGCACCAGCACCCGCACGAGCTGTCCGGCGGCATGCTCCAGCGCGCCTCGATCGCCGCGGCGCTGACCACCCGGCCGGCGCTGCTCGTCGCCGACGAGCCGACGACGGCGCTCGACGTCACCGTGCAGGCCGAGGTGCTGCGCCAGCTGCGCCGGCTCCAGCGCGAGCACGGCACGGCGGTGCTGTTCATCTCGCACGACATCGGCGTCGTCGGCGCGCTGTGCGACACGGTCCTCGTCCTGCGCGACGGCAAGGTCGTCGACCGGACGACGGGCGCCGCGCTGCGGGCCGGCCGGGCCGAGCACCCGTGGACCGCGGCGCTGCTCGCGTCGCGACCCGGCGCGCGGCGTGACGGGGTGACGGCGTGAGCGCCCCCGCCCCGGCGGGCCGGCCGCTCGTCCACGTCGACGACCTCGTCGTCGTCCTCGGCCACGGGCGCGCCGCCCGCACGGTGCTCGACCACGTCGACCTCACCGTCGGGCGAGGCGGCGTCCACGGCCTGGTCGGGGAGTCCGGGTCCGGGAAGTCGACGCTCGCCAAGGCGCTCGTCGGCGTCCACCGGCCCGCGTCGGGGCAGATCCTGCTCGACGGGATGTCGTTGCCGCGCCGCGGGATCCGCGGCCGGCGACCGGCGGGGCTGCCGCGGGTGCAGCTCGTGCCCCAGGACCCCTGGTCCTCGCTCGACCCGCGGCGCACCGTCGCCGAGACGATCGCCGAGGCGGTCGACCCGGCGCGGGCGCGGGTCGGGCCGGCGCGGACCCGGATCCGCGCGCTGCTCGAGCAGGTGCGGCTCGACCCGGACGCCGCCGACCGGTACCCGCACCAGTTCTCGGGCGGCCAGCGGCAGCGGGTCGCGATCGCCCGCGCGCTCGCCGCGGACCCCGACCTCCTCGTCGCGGACGAGATCACCTCCGCCCTGGACCTCACGACGCAGGCCGAGATCCTCGACCTGCTCGCGGACCTGCGAGCCCGCCTCGGGCTGACCATGCTCTTCATCTCGCACGACCTCGCCGTCGTCCGGGAGGTCAGCGACGAGGTGACCGTGCTGCTGCACGGCCGGGTCGTGGAGCAGGGCCCGACCGAGGACGTCTTCGCCCGGCCGTCGGCCGAGTACACCCGGCGGCTCCTCGCCGCCGACCCGGGAGCCCCCGGCTTCACGCTCGACGCCGTCTCCTGACCTCCGGTCCCTGTCGCGCGCAGCGCGATCGTGGCCGTCCCCGACCCCTGATGGAGTTGACCCATGCCCAGCCCCGACACGACGACCGCCCCGAGCGAGCTGTGGCGGGGGTCGGCGACCGCGCTGCGCGACGCGATCCGCAGCGGCACCGTGAGCGTCACCGAGGTGGTGACGGCGCACCTCGACCGCGCCGCCGCGGTCGACGGCGCCGTCAATGCGCTCACCGAGCTCTCGCGGGACGAGGCGCTCGAGACGGCGCGCGCACTGGACGCCCGACCGCCCGAGGAGCCACGCGGCCTGCTCCACGGCGTGCCGGTCGTCGTCAAGGACAACACCGACCAGGCCGGCCACCCGAACACCAACGGGATCGTCGCCGCGGCCGGCAACGTCGCGTCGCAGGACGCGTCGGTCGTCGCGGCGATGCGCGCGCACGGCGCCGTCTTCGTCGGCCGCAGCAACCTGCCCTCCTACGGTCTGCGCTGGTTCTCCGAGAACGAGCTCTTCGGCCGGACGCTCAACCCGTGGACGCCGGAGCGGTCCCCCGGCGGGTCGAGCGGCGGTGCCGCCGCGGCCGTCGCCACCGGGATGGTCCCGGTGGCCCACGCGAACGACATCGGCGGCTCGATCCGGTACCCCGCGGCGGTCTGCGGGGTGGCCGGGGTCCGGCCCACCGTCGGGCGGGTCCCGACGTGGTCGGCCCCGTCGATGGTCAGCGCCCCGCCGTCCCTCGCCGAGACGGCGATGGCCGTCGAGGGACCGATCGCGCGGCACGTGGCGGACCTGCGCCTCGCCCTGGCGGCCATGAGCCGGTACGACTCCCGCGACCCGGCGTCCGTGCCGGTGCCGTACCGCGACGAGGCGCCGCTGCCCCGCGGCGCCACCGTCGGGGTGGTGCGCGAGATCCCCGGCGTGACGACGCACGCCTCCGCCGTGGAGGCGGTCGAGGCCGCGGCGGCCTCGCTCAAGGACGCCGGCTACGACGTCGTCGAGGTCGACGTCCCGGAGGTCGCCGAGGCGCACCGGCTCTGGCCGCTCCTGCTCTTCGAGGAGCTGCGCGCCGGTGCGGACGAGATGGCCCGCCTCGGTGGCGAGCAGCTCGCCGGGTCGATCGCCAACAACTTCCGGATCGCCGCACCGCTGTGGGGGACCCCGACGCTGGAGACCTTCATGGCGGGCTGGGCGCGCCGTAACGAGGTGCTGTCGCGGATCGAGGAGCGGTTCCTCGACGTCCCGCTCCTGCTCACCCCGGCGTCGGCGGCGCTCGCCCCGCTCCACGGCGCCGACCACGGTCCCCTCGACGCGGCGGACGCCCTCCTGCAGGCCCAGTGGCCGATGACGTTCGTGCCCTGCCTCGGCCTGCCCGGCGCCACGGTCCCCACGGGCGTGGTCGACGGCCTGCCCACCGCCGTCCAGCTCGTCGCGGGGCGGTTCCGCGAGAGCTGGATCCTCGACGCGGCGCAGGCGGTCGAGGACCGAGCCGGCGTCCTGACCCCCGTCGACCCGGTCTCGATCGACCCGGCGCCGGCGGACCGCGAGGAGAACCCGACGTGATGAGCGGACCGGCCGGACAGCGGACCCCGGCGGACGGCGGGCGGGTCGCGGTGGTCACCGGAGCCGGCAGCCCGACCGGCATCGGCGCGGCCTGCGCCCGGGCGCTCGCACCCACCCACCGCCTGGTGGTGGCCGCGACGAGCGCGCGGATCGACGACCGGGTCGCCGAGCTGCGCGCCCTGGGGGCCGACGCGGTCGGCTTCGTCGGCGACCTCAGCGCCTCGGCGACCGCCGACGCGCTCGTCGCCGTGGCGCTCGAGCGGTGGGGTCGGGTCGACGCCCTGGTCAACGGTGCCGGGATGGTCTCGGCCACCGGGTCGGAGGAGCAGTCGCCCGCCGAGGCGACGACCGACGAGCAGTGGCGCGACATCCTCGCCCGCAACCTCGACACGACCTTCTACGTCACGCGGGCCGCCCTCGCACCGATGATCGCGCAGGGCTACGGCCGGATCGTGAGCATCGGCTCGCTCTCGGGCGCCGTCATGGCCTACCGGGGCGACGCCGGCTACCACGCGGCGAAGGCCGCCGTCGTCGGGCTCGCGCGGTCGGTCGCCGTCGAGCCCGCCCGGCGCGGGATCACCAGCAACGTCGTCGCGCCCGGGTGGATCGCCACCGGGTCGTCGTCCGAGCACGAGCTCGCCCTCGGGGCGGCGACG